>NZ_JAQFPJ010000006.1:0-298595 GCF_027712065.1 Bacillus cereus group sp. BcHK124 | reverse complement strand
CATATTCAGTCTATTGGAGAAGTGAAAACAAGCCAACAACTACCAAGAAATAAAAAACCATCCAATCCAAGAGTTACCTTTGATGGTCGTCACTGGTGGATTAGTGTAGGGTTCCAAGAAGACTTTGAATCACAAGAACTAACGAATGAGTCGATTGGTGTGGATGTTGGTTTAAAAGAACTTTTTGTAGCTTCTAATGGTATGAAAGAACGAAATATAAACAAAGATGCTAAAGTTAAAAAACTTTTGAGAAGGAAAAAGTCAGCGCAAAGAGATATGTCTAGGAGATTTAAAAAAGGTGTAAAAATTCAATCTGCCGGATATGAAAAAGCGAAAGCGGAGCACCTGCGGTTATCTAGGAAAATTACGAATATCCGAAATAACCATGTCCATCAAGCAACAGCTAAATTGGTGAAAACCAAACCAATGAGGATTGTTGTGGAAGACTTATCTATCTCAAACCTGTTAAAAAACAAAAAACTATCGAAAGCATTTTCCTTTCAAAAATTACACTTCTTCTTTCAATGTTTATCATACAAGTGCGAGAAGTATGGCATTGCGTATGTAAAAGCTGATAAATGGTTCGCCTCAAGCAAGATTTGCTCATGTTGCGGCGTAAAATACGACCATTCAGTTCAACCAGAAGGACAGTGGAGTTTAAAAATACGTGAGTGGTGTTGTGCTTCATGCAATAGCTATCACGATCGGGATGTAAATGCTGCGATAAATTTATCAAGATGGGTAAAATAAATGCTTGATAATAGGAGGTAACGATACTGCCTCGTGTGGAGTGTTATACCCCTCGTCCCTTCGGGGTTGCGAGAACACTTTGAAGCACTAACTTGTGTAAATTTGATTGAATTGTATAGATTTAGTTAAGTTTATCGTATCGGAGATTGAACAGAGTTATGGGGACAGAAAAAGAAATTAGTTCCGCTAAATTAATATGGAAGATGACGCGCCCGCATACGTTAACTGCGACGTTTTCTCCTGTAATTTTAGGGACAGTGGCATCACTTTATGTTGCCAAAATTGATTGGCTGTTATTTATTGCGATGATGGTTGCATGTTTAGCATTGCAAATCGCAACGAATTTATTTAATGAGTACTATGATTTCAAACGTGGATTAGATACAGCTGATTCTGTTGGAATTGGTGGCGGAATTGTCCGTCATGGATTGAAACCAAAAAATGTTTTAACAGTCGCACTTTTATTGTACGTAGTAGCAGCACTTATTGGCATTTATATTTGTATGAATAGTAGCTGGTGGTTAGTCGTCATTGGTTTAATTGGGATGGCAGTTGGTTATTTATATACAGGTGGTCCATTACCAATTGCGTACACTCCGTTTGGAGAATTAGTTTCTGGATTATTGATGGGGACATGCTTTGTACTCATCGCTTTCTTTATTCAAACGAATACGATAACGACTGAAAGTGTATTAATTTCCATTCCAATTGGAATTTTAGTCGGTGCAATCAACATGTCAAATAACATCCGAGATATCGAAGAAGATATTAAAGGTGGAAGAAAGACATTAGTAATCCTCCTTGGGAGAGAAAAAGCAATAGTAACACTAGCGGTAGCCTTTTTCGTTGCTTATTTCTGGATTGCCGTAATTGTATTAATGGGTTATATAAGCCCTTGGGCATTAGTGATGTTCCTAGGTTTGAGAAAGCCAATCTCCGCCATTCAAAGTTTCCAAAAAGGAGCAAAGGATCCAGGGTATATGCGCATCGCCATGAAATCAACAGCGATGACAAATACGATTTTTGGCTTTTTATTATCAGCAGGATTATTAATTAGTTACTTATTTTAAATAAAAACCCCCAATTTCTCAATTTTAATTTAGAGAGATTGGGGGTTTTATTTTGACTTTGCTTCATGTTAAAAACAGTTTCATTTGAAATGAAAATACCAATACATTGCAACTTCATCATTTGTCTTATCCAAACCTTTATAAACAAGAAAATCAAATCCACCAATTACAAATCCACATTTTTCATAAAATTTACATGCTGCGACATTATTATTTTGCGTTTCAAGCATGATACCCGGCATATTGTCTTTCTTTGCCCATTTCTTTGCTTGATCAACTAATCTTTTACCAACCCCGAGTGTACGATATTTTTTATCCACTGTTATATCTTCTATGTAAGCATAGTGATTCCAATTCTTTTTCAATACTATGAAACCAATGGTTTGGTTATGTAACAGTGCTATGTAAATTACTTGATTAGGATTATTAATATATTCATTGTACGCGAGTTCTTCATTATCATTTTGATTTTGTAAATAACTTTTTTCATAACGCGGAACGTCTTCTACTGTATATTCTATGCGTTTATCTACCTTTGAAAGAGAAAGAATTAACCGAGCATTTACTATAAAACTATCATCAATCTCCGGGAAACTATCTAAATCATTTGTTTCTAACTCCCTAATTAAAAGGCTCATCGTGATACCTCCAAATCATATTATTTCTTCTGATTCTTTATGTAATTCAAATTCATTCCAATTACAAAATTATAATAGAATTTCAATAGTAAGGCCATCATTACAAGCTCTTCCTAAAAGTATTAAATTTTATAAAGAGAAAGGGTATGAATTTGGAATATATAGTGATGAGGGGCATTTTCGTTTAAACTTCCAGAAAGATCAACGTCTATAGTATAAGCTTATTTCTTTTAAAAAGTGTTTTTATTACTAAATCAATAATTAAGACAAAAGTCAATTTACTATTTTATCCCGCTTTAATGGGCAGTAAGACCCCCACCTCAAAATTCAGCGAAAGCAAAGAAGTTAGGTGGTGGATCAACTGCCCATAAAAGTCCGATTGGTGAGGGCTAATAATCAGTGGGGGATGAAGAAAACCCCCACTGATTAAAGTTTCACTTTATAAAGAAATCGGCTCTTTCGTTTATGTATTACGTTACAAGAGCTTTCTTACTTTCTCCGGAATGCCCCCTTTAGAAATCTATGCAACAGAGCCTTTATTGTAAGAGTATCTTGTTGGGGATAACCAAAAAACGTATATCGCAATATAAAAATGTACTTTAATATTAAAGGTTACCATACAACAATCCCAATAAATTCTTCTCAATAATTGAAAATAAAATCAATCCAGATTATTATATTGTTATTGTAAATTTATTTTATTGAAGGAGGATACATAGATGAAAAGCTCAAAAGGCTCTATTGAATCAGAGATAAGCAAAGCAATTACGCACTGGGAGAAGGACTACTTAGGACGCGGGTCTATATCTGTTAAGACAGACATATTACGAGATATGATTATCGTAAATTTACAAGGTATTTTAACACCGGCTGAATATACTGTTTGCGAAACGAAAGATGGTATGCTAACGATAAAGAAAAATCGTTCGGAGCTAGTTGAATCTGGAATTGACGATTTGAAAGAGATCATACTAGAATTAACTGGAGAGAAAGTGAAAAGTTTTCATACGGATATAAGCTCTCGTACAGGTGAACGAGTAATGATTTTTAAATTGTTTCATAATCTTGAGGAAAAGTTTTAAAAATTAAAACCACCGTAGGGCTAGTGGGAGATAATTAAGAAACCTAAAAGTTTTGCACTTTATTTACATTTATTAACATGATGATAATTAAAAACTTGAAGTTATTTACGTATAATAAATCTTAAAAACTGATAAAAAAATTGACAAACTGCTTAATATGGTTTATCTTATAATTGTTTTAAAAATTAATAGATGCTTATTTTAACTGTTTGCTATAATTAAGGCTTTAGCATTTTTTTAATATGTAATATTGACTAAATGAAAAAGTTTCTTAATGAAAAGATGGCGCATAACATAAATTGATATATTGATTGTATAATCTAGGAGATCAGAAATATACTTTTCTTTTTAATAGGAGTAATACATACATTCTTTTATAAAATGGGAGCTCTTCAAAAAACTTTATTGAAGTTAGTTGAAGGGAAACCGACAATCTCCATAATTCAATGATGATATAAAATCATTGAATTATGGAAGTTGTCGGTTTTTTTTATGGGAAAAAACGATGTACTAAAAAGAGTGAATGAAAATTGAAATTAAAAAAATTATCGTAATGAAAAGGAATTCTTACAGTTTATTTTCGTTTAGAAGGGAGTATTTACATGTTAATTTCGCTAAGTTCATCAACATTGTTAACATTATTTTTTATGGCGCTTAGTGCTTCTTGGCTAAGTGGATTATTGTTTTTACATGCAAGGATACCTTTACGTTTTGTTCATATCCATATTGGTATCGCTGCATTGCCTTCATTGGTTTCTTTACTCGCACTTGTTAATCACAATGGAGATAGCGTTGTAGGGCCTTGGCATTTAGATACTTTAGCTTGGTTCATGGCTTTCTTTGTTCTTACAATTGGTTTAATCATTCAACGTTTTTCTATACGTTACTTACTGGGGGATCGCTCATATCGAAAATACTTTGCACTTTTTACATTTACTACAGGTGTATCTTCAGTCGCATGGTTAAGTAATGATCTTCGTTTCATGATTATTTGTTGGGGAGCAACTCTTATAGGATTGGTTTTACTCATAGGTCTAAATAAAGGATGGAAAGTAGTTAGTGAAGCAACAAAAATCTCTGGCTATTTATTTACAATAAGCTGGATCGCCTTGCTAGCAGCTATCATTTGGCTTTTTCAAATCACTGGACAGTGGCAGTTAACATCAGTTGTAACGAATGAAAATGTAGCTCAATTCGGAACATTGGAAAAAACAGGAATTAACTTATTGATTATAGTAGCTGTGATGATTCCGGCAGCACAATGGCCTTTTCAAAGATGGTTAATTGAATCAGCTGTTGCGCCAACTCCTGTTTCTGCTATTATGCATGCGGGTTTAGTAAATGCTGGCGGTATCATGTTAACTAGATTTTCGCCACTTTTTCATGATGATATTGCACAAATCATTTTACTCATTTTCTCTAGTATTTCTGTCTTAATAGGTACAGGAATTAGTTTAGTCCAAGTTGATTATAAACGTCAGCTAGTAGGATCCACTATTGCACAAATGGGATTTATGCTGATTCAATGCGCATTAGGGTCCTATTTAGCAGCTGTTATTCATTTAATTTTACACGGTTTATTTAAAGCCACACTGTTTTTACAAGCTGGTTCTTCCGTACAACGTTTTGAGGGAGTGAAGCAATCTAATGAAAAGATGTCCAATTTATGGATGATAGTCGGACGTGTTTTCGGATTATTTATAGCACTTACTTTCTGGTTTATGACTTCTGGAGAGGGGTATCAATTCGTTAGTGCGTTCATCTTAGGTTGGTCATTATACGTTTCATGGAAACAGCTTGTTGTTTTTGGAGAGGGAAGAATGGGAAGAATTGCTGGCTTAATTGTTTTGAGTGGATTTTCTCTCATTTACTTTACCGTTCATAACTCTCTTTATAAATGGTTGCATACTGACATGTATCAAAATGTTCAACCTTCAGCTTCAGCCGTTATTTTTGTTATAAGTCTCTTATTATTTGGTAGTGTTATTAGTACTCTCGTTACTCGTAATCAATCTTCTACAATATTTGCTGTAATGTACCTTTGGTTCGTTCGAGTAGGTGAGGCGAGACGAAAGTCAGTAGAAAGTCATCCGAGCTATCTGAAACATTATGTATCAAAAGGAGGTAATCAGTGATGAGCGTATCGTCAATCGTAACGAAAGAAACTTTAAAAAAGAAAGAGACAAACATTGAAGTACAAGAAAATAATATGAATGATTTAGTTAAATCTGCTAGCCGAGTGATTGCACCACTTTGGCCGATTGCTACATTTGCAGCTCATCACCCTTGGATGGGGCTTGAAAAACAATCATTTGAACAAGTTGCAGATTGGTTAAAAGAAATTCGTAATGTGGATATATATCCGAGTGCTTCTATGATTCATTCGGCAAAGGCAAAAGGGGAGATTGAGGAATCATTTTTACAAAGTGGCTTGTCTCGTTGGCTTGATTCACAATCTTTTCATATTCCGCGAGAGAAAGCGGAGCGTTTTTGCCAAGAAGCTTTAAAGTTAGAAAGATTACCTTCTAGTTTGTTATCATCGCCAGAAGTAAATAAACTGGCAGAAGAAATGAGCTATATAAATACAAGAAGTATGAAAGACTCTTCTATGCAACCTGTAAGTACACTTATAGAGAATCAAAAGGGTGAAAATCTATCTGATATTCTTAATTATCACATCATTAAATGGTGTAAATTATATTTGGATGACTCCGGGGCAAGCTGGACGATGCCAAACCGAGAGAAAGGCTTGTATCGTGCATGGCACCACCTTATTACATTTGATCCAGCGCTCAGTAAAAATGAGCGTAAAGTTTTAAAAGATTGGCCACAAGATGCCCAGGGAGCTTTAACAAAAGCATTATCTGAACTAGGAATTTCTGAATCTAACAAGCAAGCTTACCTTGAAGGTCACTTGCTTGCTTTGCCTGGATGGGCAGGAATGATACGATGGCGTTCCCAACAATCAATTCAGGAACAGGAACTTATGATTGAATATTTAGCAGTCCGAATTTCTATGGAGCTAGCCATTGTAAAACCTTATTTACCTATAAAAAATCAAAAGATTGAGAAAAAAGTTGAGGTTGTCCCACTTATAGCTTCTTGGATCTATTGGGGGGATATTTCAATAGAGGAATGGTTACAAATGTCTGCCACTGAACAAAGTGAATTATTAGCATTTTCCTATCGTTTTGATGAAAATATTCGCAGGAAACTTTGGCTGGAAGCTTGGGAACAGACGCATGCTGAGCAATTAAGGGAGAAGATCGCTTCTAAACAACGTGCAACGAATGATAAAAAACATGTATTAGCTCAATTAGCGTTCTGTATTGATGTACGTTCAGAACCTTTTCGTCGCCACCTAGAAAAATTAGGTCCGTTCGAAACGTTTGGAATAGCCGGTTTCTTCGGGTTACCAATTGCGACTAGTGAATTAGGTAGTAATGACAGTCATCCTTCTTTGCCAGTTATATTAAAACCGAAACATCAAATAAAAGAACTCACGGATGAAAAGGAATTTAAAAATTATAAACAACGCAAGAAGATAGACAGCTCAGTAAGTTATACGTTTAAGACGATGAAACAAAATGTATTGACAAGTATGTTACTACCTGAGGTAAGTGGCCCTTTACTTGGTTTACAAATGGTGACAAGAAGTTTTGTGCCAAGAAGAGTAGGCAGTTTCATTCGTAACCTTCGTAAAACGATGTTACAAAAGCCGGATACAACATTCTCACTTAATCATGTTCATGATACAAAATGTGAGATACCGATCGGTTTTACGAAGGAAGAAAAAGTGAACTATGTGCGTCAAGCTTTAAAAATGGTGGGATTGACAGAAAAATTCGCGCCTTTAGTTGTAATGTGCGGACATAGTAGTCAAAGTACGAATAACCCTTATGCTGCAGCGCTTGAGTGTGGTGCTTGTGGCGGAGCAGCAGGAGGATTCAATGCAAGAGTTTTTGCTACTTTATGTAATCTTCCAGAAGTAAGAGAGGCGTTGTCTGCTGAAGGCATTAAAATTCCTGAGGACACCATTTTTGCAGCAGCTGAACATAAAACGACCGTGGATGAATTGGAATGGATTTACGTCCCAGAACTTTCGGAAGCTGCGCAAGAAGCATTTGATTGTATTGAGTCGATTATGCCAAATGTGAGCCAAGAGGCAAATAGAGAGCGTTTAACGCAATTACCTAATTTTAAAATGAAAATAAAAAATCCGAGTAAAGAGGCACACCGATTTGCAGAAGATTGGAGTGAAATACGTCCGGAATGGGGATTAGCTCGTAATGCATCTTTTATTATCGGGCAGCGTGAATTGACTCAAGATTGTGACTTAGAAGGTAGAGCTTTCCTTCATAATTATGATTGGAAACAGGATGAAAGTGGCGATATATTAGCTAACATCATAGCGGGACCAGGAACAGTAGCGCAGTGGATCAATCTCCAATATTACGCTTCAACTGTAGCCCCTCATTATTATGGTAGTGGAAACAAAACAACACAAACCGTCACGGCAGGTCTCGGTGTTATGCAAGGAAATGCAAGTGATTTGTTGCCAGGTTTACCTTGGCAATCCGTTATGCAGTCAGATCGTGAGACGTATCATTCACCACTTCGTTTACTAATTGTAATTCAAGCGCCTACTAAATATATAGAACGTTTGCTAAATAATGATTTCACATTTCGAGAAAAAGTTCAAAATGGTTGGGTTAGACTTGCAAGTGTTGATCCAGAGGGACGCTGGAAAAACTGGTAACAATCATGTAATGAATCATTGTTACTAGTTTAAAAGTTTCATAAATATAATCATGAAGAAGGAGTGCTATATATGAATTCGAAGAATAAAAAGGTTTTATTGTTAACAGACATGGAACAAGGAATAGAGCCTATCATACAACAAGTAACTAACATTCAAAGAGAAAATATGTTGACTATACACAGCTGCGATTCTGTAATTGTACATCCTTTTGGAGATATAATGAGGTCTATTATTATTGCTATTTATGAAGAAAATGTGGAAGAAATTTTTGTTGTCGGAATAGAGGATAAAGAAACTAATGTAGTTAATCTACAAATTCAACGTGATTCCATAAAAAATAACAAGGAACTAGACTATCTCTTTGAAAATTGTATGCCTGAATTTTCAAGTGGCAGCCTTGAGGAATGGCTAAGTGGAAAAGAAAATGTTAGTGAAAATATTGAGAAGAGTATAGATATGATTTGTCATCATCCACTTGTACCGTCTGATGTTAAAGTTCATGGTTTCAAGATTGATAGAACAGGGGGAAAAGAAACGGTTGTTAAAGTTTCTACTAATAAAGTAGTGAAACGAATGCATTCTTACGTGTAAGTTATCGATAGATAAGCAACTTTTATTTAGTGGATATTGTAATATGTTAAATATTTGGACTTGTGTCTTTTACAAAGAGCAAAAGAAATCTTCTATAAATGAGGATCTTTTGCTTTTTTTGTTTGAATTTTTAATGTGTTTTATAGGAGGTACCTAATATGTACATAATAAAAATATATAACTTTTTGCATGAAATTTTAAATGCGGATTAGCAGGCGAAAATAAAGTTAATCGTAAAATAGAAAGGTATGTTGTGATTTATTTTAAGATTATTACTAAAAAGAATGGAGATTCTTTAATTATGAGAATAAAACAGTTAAAACCTAAAGTGATATGGAAAAAAAGAATGTTGCTAACTATTTGTATTGTTTTCGGATTGCTTATTGCGGGGGTTGTTTTTTGGAATGTTTCACCTATTCCGAAAGCGTTTCTCATAAAAAAAGCATTTGAAGGTGGAATGTTTGTTCAATCTAATAATTATAAAAACGCTCTAAAAGAGACACGGATTGTTAAAGATATCAATTATAATTCTAAATTTCCTGATGGTACATTAGACATTATTTATCCCAAAAATCTTACGGGAAAAACATCTGTTATTTTTTGGGTACATGGGGGTGGATTTGTAGGTGGAGATAAATCAGACATTACTGGTTATGCAGTAGAATTAGCTGCTCGTGGTTATACAGTGATAAATATAAATTATGCTCTTGCTCCTAAAAGAAAGTATCCTACACCAGTACTACAACTTGGTGAGGCTTACGAATATATAAAAGAAAATGCAAAGAAATATAATGTAAAACTAGATGACCTGTATTTTGCAGGAGATTCTGCTGGAGCGCAAATATCTGGACAATTCGTTACTATTCAAACATCTCCAGATTATGCGAAGTTAACCGGAATTGACGCTGTTGTTGCTCCTTCTACAATTAAAGGTATACTTCTATTTTGCGGTCCGTATAATATGCCTGCATTAGCTAAAATGGAAACATCCAAAGAAGTACAAGACTTTATGCGTACTACTGGTTGGGCTTACTTTGGGAAAAAGAAGTTTGAAACATTACCTGAAATAGAAATCGCCTCTATTTATAAACACGTTACAAAAGATTACCCACCAACGTTCATCACAGATGGAAATACTGCATCATTTGAAGATCAAGCTAAAGCATTAGCTTCTACTTTACAAAATAAAGGAGTACCTGTAGATACACTTTTCTTTGATAAAAATATCTCTGGCGAGTTAGCGCATGAATTTCAATTTAAAATGAACACGCCAGCAGGTCAAGAAGCTTTTAACCAAGTTCTTAAATTTCTAAATGAAAATAAATAATATATCTACTATTAACTTTGTATAAGCTTAGTTTAATACCAAATATGAGCGGACAAAAATATTGTACTAATAATCTAATGGTAGCAAGATAATTTTGATAAGAAGTATATAGTAAGAATGATTTGGAGATACAGATGGGGATATAACTATTTTATTTAGGACGGTGCACTTAAAATGGATTTACAGAAAGGGAAATTATATTGGAACACAACTTTTTCTAATACACCTTCTTACCCCCGTTTGGAAGAAGATATAAAATGTGACGTACTCATAATAGGAGCAGGAAGTTCGGGTGCTCAATCCGCATACTATTTGAGTGAATCAGATTTAAATATTGTTATCGTTGATAAAAGAAAGGTAGGACATGGAAGTAACCTTACAAATACAGCACTTATTCAATATTTAGGTGATAAGATGTTTTTTGAACTTGTAAATACATTTGGAGAAGAGTATGCAGTTAAGCATATGAAATTATGTGAACAAGCTATTAATGATATTGAATATGCTGATCAAAACTTGCCTTATTGCTCTAACTTTAAACGACGGGACAGTTTATATTATGCAAGTTATGAAGAGGATATAAAGAAATTAGAAAAGGAACTGTATTATTTACATAAGCATGATTTTAAAGCGGCTTGGTTATCAGAAAAACAAATTGGACAGAGATATCCATTTAAAAAACGTGCAGCTATTTATACGTATAATGATGGTGAAATAAACCCTTATAAATTTACACATAGTTTATTAGAACAAGCCTCTAATAAAGGAGTTCACATTTATGAAGATACAGAGATTGTTGGCAAAAAGTTAGAGAAAGAATGTGCTATCTTTTATACAAAGGGAGGCAATTCTATTACTGCCGATAAAGTAATTGTGGCTGCAGGATATGAAGGATTGGAATTTAAAAAGGAAAAGAACGCTACACTGATTAGCTCATATGCAATTGTTACTAATCCTGTAGAAGATTTATCTTCTTGGTATAAACGTACTCTCATTTGGGAAACTGCGAGACCATATATTTATATGAGAACTACTGCAGATAACAGGATTATTATAGGTGGGTTAGATGAAGATACAAACATTGCTCAAGAAAGAGATTCAAAATTAATCCATAAAAAAGAGAAATTAGTGAATGAATTTAATAAGCTCTTTCCAAATATAACAGTTGAACCTGAATTTTATTTAAGTGCTTTTTATGGTGGTACTCATGATGGTTTACCTATAATTGGAATGTATGAAGAATTTCCAAATTGTCACTTTATCTATGCGTATGGAGATAATGGATTAGTATATAGTATGGTACTTTCTAAAATTGTTCGAGATGTAATTATTAGCGGTTCAAGTCCAGATTTGAATTTATATTTACAAACTAGACCAAAACTAAATGAATAAGCTGCATGTATACAAAATTATAGTAGTAAGGAGCTTATTTAGGTTTCCGTTATAAAAACCGCTATTTTAAATGTATTAGTTTAATGTGATTATTTATTATGTTTATGAATGCTTAAATAAAGCATTCATAAACAATATTATTTGTTAAACCCATTCATCTTACTAAGTTCTGTTATTTGTATAAGCCACTCTTTTTTTAGGTAGGGTAGAGTTGCTTGGATATGATGATATTCCCATTCTTCCTCAATGGCGGGATAAAGATTAAATAAGTATTTTTCTTCATCATTTGTTATACTTGCTTTAGGATTGCCAGTAAGTTTAAAATAAATGTCGCACCATCCACTATAGTTTGTTAACATGAATAAAAAATTAGGACATTTAAATTCGATGAGGTATATTTCTTTCTCTAATTGAATATCTGATAGTAATTCCCTTGCAGTCTCAAAAGTAGGCTTCTTTTGGTAACCATTGCATGAATGCCATGCCCAAATGGGGAAATCTATAATGAAGTCAATGCCTTTCTGTTTCATATGTCTTACAATGTATTTATATGCTGTGCAATCTTCTTTACTAACAAAAATAGGATCGGCTATAAGCTTACCTTCATTCAAAAGTGTATTTATAGCATTTTGGTTTTGAAAAGTCCATAGGATTGTTGAATCCATAGATGTATTTAAGTTTGATTGTTTATCAAATTGTTTTTTCATCTTTCGCTCCATTTTTTTTTATTTTGCAGAATTAAGAATAAATATGACAAATCGGACAATAAAAAATACCCATGCTAGATACAATTGTAACTGCTTATTTAAAGTAACAGCAAGGAATAACCTTTGTATATAGAGTGTACAATACATGCAAAACAGGATTAAAGAAGATTTTAAATATAATATGAAATAGTACAAAATAAGAAGTTTATATATCTTATATATAAACTATTAATTGAAGTTTGTAATTACGCATTATAGTTAGTATACTAACTATATAATTAGTGTGCTAACTATATTGGAGGTTATATGAATAATTTAGGCTATTTATTACACAAGGTAAGTATAATGACGAAAACAGAATTATCAAATCAATTAAGAGAATATAAAATAACAGCTCAGCAATGGTCTGTGTTAAAGGATATATCTCTTTATCCAAATGGAACCACCCCGGCTATGATTGCTGAAAGGCTCTTAGCAGACCGTCCAACAGTAACCGGAATTATACAAAGATTATTGCAAAAAGAATGGATTCTTATAAAACATAATCCTAAAGATAAACGGTCACATTTAATATTTTTAACAGATGAAACTAAGGGATTAATACAGGAGATAGAAAATGTAAGCGATGAAGTTATAAAAAATGCTACAGCTAGTATTCCTAAAGAGGAAGTAGAAAATACAGTTCGAGTTTTGCAAAGTATGATTCAAAATTTACAAAAAAATAAAGGGTGATTAAAATGATTTTAGTAACAGGTGCTACAGGGAATGTAGGAAAAGAGGTTGTAAAATGCCTAATAAAAAGAAATGCTACTTTCAAAGTCACAACGCGCAGTAGAGAAACTGAAGGAGTGTATTTTGATTTTGAAAACCCTTCATCTGTAAAGGCAGCTTTAAAAGGTGTTACTAAAGTCTTTCTAATAAGACCGCCACATCTAGCTGATGCAAAAAAGTATTTCCAGCCTGTTGTAGATGCCGCAAAAGAAATAGGTATAAAACACATTGTATTTTTATCTTTATTAGGTGTAGAAAAAAATCCGATAGTACCTCATGCTAAAATTGAAGCTATCATAAAGGCTTCTGGGATCCCTTACACATTCCTAAGACCGAGTTTTTTTATGCAAAATCTATTATCACAACATGGTGATGAATTAAGAAATGAAAAAATAATTGAAGTACCTGCTGGTAAAGGGGAAACAAGTTTTATAGATGTACGGGATATTGGAGAAGTTGCAGCTAAAATATTAACCGAAGAGGGACATGAATTTAAAGCTTATTCTTTAACGGGAAATGAGGCATTAACATATTATGAAGTTGCTGCTATTATTTCAAAAATAATAAATAAAGAAATTACTTATACAAATCCAAGTATATTTAAATTTAGAAAAAGAATGATTCAAAAGGGACTTAACAGTGACTTTATTTGGGTTATGATTGGAATATATACAACTGCAAAATTAGGGTTAGCTAAAAAAGTCACATCAGATTTATCGAATTTACTAGATAGAAGTCCAATAACTATGGAAACGTTTGTTTATGATTACAAAGAATTATTAATATAATAATGCAAAAGCAAAAAAGAGGATTATTCACATAAAGAATCTATTATGTTTTAAGAGTAAGAAAGGATAGCCATGCAAAATAAAATTATTGTTATGTTTCAAAAAGATTTTCGCTTATATGATAACCCAGCTCTATTTGAGGCTGTTCAGTCCGGGGAGGTTCTTCCGGTATATGTACAAGATGAAACTTTTTCAATAGGAAGTGCGGCAAAGTGGTGGTTACACCATGCTATAATAGATGTCCAAAAGCAACTTAAGGCATTGGGCTCTACTTTAATAATCCGCAAAGGAAATACACAGGAAGAAATACTTTCTCTCATCAAACAATTAGATATAACGGCTGTATATTGGAATAGTTGTTATGATCCAGACAGATTACAATCTAATCAAAAAATGAAAATGATATTAGAAAATAAAGGTATTATTTGTAAGGAATTTAATTCGCATTTATTATTAGAACCGTGGATTATAAAAAAGAAGGATAACACTGAATATAAGGTGTTTACGCCTTTTTACAATGCATTTCAAAAGCAGGTAATACCTAAACCTATTAACAGAGTGCAGAGTATAAAGTGGGGAAACTCTTTACCAGCAAGCTTATCTGTTTCAGAATTACACTTGTTGCCGACTATACCGTGGACATCTCATATGGAAGAAATATGGGATCCGACAGAAGAAGGGGCATATAAAACATTCAAGAAATTTTTCTCTAGCAAATTAGTCTCTTATAGTGAAGGAAGAGATTTTCCAGATCAAAATGTCCATTCGATGTTGGCACCGTATCTTTCATTTGGTCAAATATCAGTAAAGCTAATGTTTCATTACTTAATAAATAAAAGTATCGAAAGACAATGTAGTCTTTTTGAAAAACAAGTTAATAGCTTTATACGTCAATTCATTTGGCGAGAGTTTTCTTATTATTTACTATACCATTATCCATTTACAGTATATAAACCTCTTAATAAGAGCTTTGAACATTTTCCGTGGAATAAGGAAGAGGAGTTATTAAGAGTATGGCAGAAGGGTGAAACTGGTTATCCGTTTATTGATGCGGGAATGCGGGAGCTTTGGCAAACAGGCTTTATGCATAATCGGGCAAGAATGGCTGTAGCCTCTTTTCTTGTAAAGCATTTGTTAATTCCGTGGCAAGAAGGTGCAAAATGGTTTATGGATACACTACTAGATGCTGATATTGCAAATAATACAATGGGATGGCAATGGGTTGCTGGAAGTGGAGCAGATGCATCACCGTATTTTCGTATTTTTAACCCCATCACACAAGGAGAAAAGTTTGATAAAAATGGAGAGTATATAAGAAGATGGGTACCAGAATTAAGAGATATCCCAAACAAATATATACATAAACCTTGGGAAGCACCTGAGCATATTTTACAAAAATCCAATATAAAACTTGGGAATACATATCCTTATCCGATTGTTGATCATAAGGCAGCACGAGAGAGAGCCCTTTGTGCATATAAAAGTATGAAAGAATTTATATAAAATACACGAGTCAATATGAATTTGATATGTAAAAGTTATAATGTCTATTTGCGTATTAAAGTTGTATTCATTGAAAGAGTATACGAATCATATAGAGTTTCTAAAACCTTCTATTAAAAAGGAGAATGTTTATGAAAAAATCTAGTATTATAGTATTTTTACTAACATATGGTTTGTTTTATGTTTCTAGTGTTTTATTCCCTATTGATCGTACTTGGTATGATGCGTTAGAAAAGCCGTCTTGGACACCTCCTGGTATGACAATCGGAATGATATGGGCTGTATTATTTGGACTTATTGCATTATCAGTAGCAATTATTTACAACAACTATGGATTTAAGCCAAAAACATTTTGGTTTTTATTCCTTTTAAATTATATATTCAATCAAGCGTTCAGCTATTTTCAATTTAGCCAAAAGAATTTGTTTTTAGCAACAATAGATTGTTTACTAGTCGCTATTACTACGTTGCTTCTCATAGCGGTTTCTTCCAATTTATCTAAAGTATCGACATGGTTGCTAATTCCATATTTTTTATGGACTGCATTTGCTACATATTTATCTTGGACCATTTATAGTATAAATTAAAGGCGTAAATAAAAACTTGAGCATAATAAAAATGCTCGAGTTTTTATGTGTGTTAATGATAATCCGAAATATGGAATATATACATCTTATGGAGGTCATCTTTGTGAAGAAATGGATAAAAATTACGCTGTACTCTTTACTAGCTATTTTAATTATAGGAAGTATTACTTTTTTGACTTGGTCTCAGTTTACTTATAAACCGACGCAAGAGGCTTTGTCGTTAGTAGATGATAAAAAAGATGAAGATAATATCGTTTTTGGAGCGAAAGATGCGAAAGTAGGGGTTATTTTTTATCAAGGAGCTAAAGTAGAAGCTGAGGCTTATAGTTATTTAGGAGAAGCTCTTGCAAAAGATGGACATTTTGTAGTAATGCCTAAATTACCATTAAACTTAGCGATACTTGGAATCAATGAGGTAGATAGTGTAATTGAAAAGTATCCGGAAGTTCAAAAATGGTATGTTGCGGGGCATTCAATGGGCGGAGCTATGATTTCTAAGTATGCCTTTCAACATGAAGAAAAGGTAGAAGGGATTATTTTCTTAGGTTCGTATCCTGCAGATGACTTCTCTACTAAGTCGATTCCAATGTTATCAATTTACGGGGAAGTAGATGCTTTAGCAACTGTAGAAAAAATAGAAAACAATAAAAAGTTCATGTCAAAGAATACAACTATGCACATGATAAAAGGTGGAAACCATGCTCATTTTGGCATGTATGGTGAACAAAAAGGTGATAATGCGAGTTTAATTACGCCAAAAGCACAACGAGATGAAACAGTGAAAGTAATAGAAGAGTGGCTATTGAAACAATGATAATAGGTTTAATAAATCGATGGTGATTATAAAAAAAGATTCTTACTATGTAAGAGTCTTTTTTTAGTAATTGCTAGCATTTTTGATGTATATCCAGATCTTCAATGGATCAATTCGTATGAAATAACCTTATTTGGGTATAAATATTAAAAAATTGAAGGAGTTTAATATGAAAAAAATGATAGCGGTTTTGTTTACTTGTAGCTTTCTTTTACTAGGTGTACAAGGGATGGTAGAAGCAGCGGATTCTTCAAAAGAGATTTCCTATATAGAAAACAATGCAAGTAAAATCTTTGAAAATCCAAAAGTTTTTTATAGTAAGGTTAAAAATCATACGTATCGTTCTTTCTATGTTCCTTTTCATGAGGCTGAACATCATATACAGAAAACAGTTCTATATAAAGATTTACAATCGACTATGGAATCCGAAATAGGACCGTTTGTAAGTAGAATGGCTGGCAAAGAAAAATCACTTAACATTAATCCTAATAGACAAATTTACTTAATAGCATCATGGACAGAAACGGAAAAAAATTTCCGGGTAAAATATCTTATCGCTGATGCTGAAACAAAGACTACTCTTTGGACTGGAGAAGATAAAGGAATGAAAAAAATAAGCCGATAAAAAATCAGCTTATTTTTTTATTTGTTTACTATCTTCAATTGCTCTCTTATTTTCTCTGGAATATCCTTTTCTGCAATAATATCGTAAGAATAAACATATTTTCCTTTTACATGAATCTTTAAGTAAGTTTTTCTAATAAAATCATTAGGGGTGTTCGTTCCCACTTTATATTCTTTCTCATTGCTTAATTCATCAACACTTTTTAGTGAGTAAATAGCCCGGCCTTTATAATGATAATCTGGAACGCCATAACCTTGCGCAATGGCGTATGCATTTTTTTCTTCAGCAATCGGATTAAATCTGTCTAAATCCCCGCGTAATATGAAAGGTAGTAAGTATATAGGAAGGCCTATTCCTAGTATGCAAATTATAAATCTCTTCATGGTCATTTCTTCTCTTGTTAAATTACTTATTTTTAAGTATAGGAAAAAATTCTTATGAATTTAGAAGTGAATTTCTTAAGTTTTTCTTAAATAGGTGTTTAAAGGAGAGATAACAGTGTATGGTTATTCTTTCGTGCAAATCGTGTTATTTTTTATTTATATCTTCGCGGCTTTTATGAAAAATACAACATTTCTAGATAAGATTAGACCTTCTTATATAGTAGAAAATGTTTTTTGTGAATTAATTATGAATATATTTTATTTTAAAAAACATCCCTTGATAAATAAACAGAATTATTGTAAAGTGATGATAATTAAAATGTATATTGCTTGAAAGCGATAAAAGGAACTTGTGAATCCATCTTTGAGAGAAATGAAGAACACTTCAGTGTGAAGTTAGTAATCGTTTCCAGCTACAAGCAGTTAATAAATTAAGTAGAGGGCGTATATTTTTAAGTTTTTAACTAGGGTGGCAACACGGGTTAACTTTCGTCCCTTTTATAGGAACGGGAGTTTTTTGTATTTGATTTAGTTAAAACCCTAATTTGAAAAAGGTTAGTTCCTTCATTAATAAAATATAAAAGATTAAGGGGATATTGTTTATGGATAATCAATATAAATTAATAGAAGAATTTAATAATGCGGAATTTGATAAAAGATTAAAATGGTTTTCTCCACCTAAAGATTGGGAGGTTAATAGCAATAAATCGAAGTTAATAATCAAACCAGATAAAGAGACAGATTTCTGGCAAAAAACACACTATGAATTTCAAGTTGATAATGGACATTTTTTATACTATGAACTAAATGGAGACTTTAGATTGATTACGAAAGTAAAATCTAAACCAGCAAATAGATATGATCAAGCAGGTTTAATGGTTCGATTTTCAAAAGATACTTGGTTAAAGACATCGGTTGAGTATATACCTGATGACAATAGTAAATTAGGTGTTGTTGTAACAAAGAATGGCTATTCTGATTGGTCTAGTCAGGATTTTTTGGGAGATTTGAATTCTCTTTATTATCGCATAACAAGAAGGAAAAATAATTACTATGTTGATTATTCCTTAGACGGGACAGTATGGAAACAAATAAGAATGGCTCATCTTTTTGAGGAAAAAGATTGTATGAAAGTTGGCATTTATGCTTGCAGTCCACAAGGAGATGGATATGAAGCAGAGTTTGAATTTATTAAGATTGAAAATATAAATGATAATACAAAAGTTTATTAAAAGTGTAAAGGCTCTTATCCATCATTATTCTACTGCTGAACCTTCTTATGCTGACATTATTTTTATGGCTCTTTATATAAAAATACCAAGTAACCACTCATTCTAAGGATGAGTGGTTACTTGCAGTTTGTTTAAATAGAGAAATTGGGCTTTTCCGTTATAGGTAACATTTTTCAATGCGTAAATAAGAAGGTTTTAGTGTAAAAACTTCAGAGCAATTGCACCAGAATCACTATTGAATCAGTTTAGATCTATAAGAATTAAAAAAGATTCGACATCCTGGAGTAAAAAGTAAAAAATGGAATTGTGAAAGATGAATTTCAAATAATGCTAATGTTTTATAAAAACATTGTATATGAAGGGATGTACCGCTTTGACGAGAAAACAATACAAATTGTGCAGTGAACGGCTCCATTATTAAAAGAACACAGTATAGTAAAGGAATTGATTCATTATGAATCGTTTAGTCCTGTTGCAATTTTAGGAGAGTGACTAATACCGGATAGGGTTATAGTTATAATAATGTAAGTAAATAGTTTTTTTTGCGATACTTTAATAGTGAAGTATCGTTTTTCTTTGTAGAACTAAAGCCCAACTATAGAGCTTAGATTTGCAATAATAAATGTTTTTTCATTAGATAATTACTTTACCAATAATCGAGATGTTTGCGGATACATTTATTTTTGGGATACATAATTATATTTAGAGAATACCCAGTTACAGTATTTGAATTTTTAATAAGAAGGGATGCGAAGGAATGAACTCACAGAGACAAGGCTATGTAGGCTGGTGGCAAGGCGGGCACGGTGGTGGTTGGCCGGGCGGACACGGTGGTTGGCAAGGTGGACACGGCGGTTGGCAAGGTGGACACGGTGGTTGGCCGGGTGGACACGGCGGTTGGCAAGGTGGGCATAGTGGCTGGCAAGGCGGACATAGTGGCTGGCAAGGCGGACATAGTGGCTGGCAAGGCGGACATGGTGGTTGGCAAGGTGGACACGGTGGTTGGCAAGGTGGACACGGTGGCTGGCAAGGCGGACATGGTGGCTGGCAAGGTGGACATGGATATTAAAAAGATACTATAAAATCTTTTTTCATGAAAAGTTTGTATATTTAGTATCGTTGTATATTTTCATTTTTATTAGGTTATATGTTTTTAAAAGCACTCTTTGAAAAGGAGTGTTTTTTTATTTTTCTTTTGATTTAATTAACGAAAAAAGTATCTTGTACTCTGTTTGTAACCTTTTCCAAATAGAATTTTTCTATAAAATAAGGGGCTTTCCTTTCAAACAAATCGTTATTTGTAGCACTGCTATCAAAGGAAAGTGCTCGTGACATCTCGTTAATATTGAAAAACAGTAATAACCTATTGTATTAAATTTTTTGAAAATTTAGGTTTAACATCTTTAAAATAGGTGTATTACATATTACATAACAACTAAATAAAAAAAAATAAAAAATCTAAAGGAGGAAGCTAATTTATATGAAGAAAAACTAGATCAAGGGAGAATTTTACTCCTAGTAACAGCTGAAATACCAACGGGGAGTGATAGACAGCCGCAGAACTATCATTCTCTCTAATAGATTGCAACATCTGATAAGCTAACTTCCTATTTTAAGAAAAAATTGAAATAGACTACATTTTAGGCTCTAGCATTGAAGAAAATAAAGTAGAGAAGGGTGAGAAAAATGAAACATACAATATTTAAATATGCTGTGATTGGGGTTACGACCGGAATCATGGTCTCCTTATTAAAAAAAGAAAATCGGAAAGTGATACAAACAACAGGAAAAAGCGTAAAAGACAAACTACAAGAAGGGAACATAAAGGAAACATTTGAGAAGGTAACTGAGACAAGTAAACAATTCTCTGTAAATGCAGCTAATGTTGCAAAACAAACATTACCACAACTACTTACAGCCACACCAGTTGTCATTTCTACCATTAAAGATTTAACAGAAAACGAAAATAACAAAAAGAAAAAAGATGAAAAGGATTACGAAATAAATGAAAATAGTAAGGACTTAGACGGGGAGAAAACGAAAAATGAAAAGAAATATAGGAAAGAAGGGAAAGAAGGGAAAGAAGAGAGTGCCTAAATTTAACTCTAAAAATAGAAAGTGAGGAAAAAGGTATGAAATCTCTGTATGCAATTGATGTAGGAATTGGCTTTACTAAGCGGGCATATCGACAGGATGTAGATTCTGAGGTGACGATTAAGAGTGAGGCTTCTACACTAGCCCCTGTATCCAATCATGCTGAAAGTGAAGATTTAACAAAGGTAAGTTTTATAGACTTAGACTTTGCATACTACATGGGAGATGAAGCACATCAATCTGACGCTTCATTCCTTCCTCCATTTGGCGAAGAAATAGAAAATTATTATGAAAGCGAACGATTTAAACAACAAATATTTGGTTGCATTGCAAAGGATTATAAAGAAAATGTCGTGTTGCCTTTAGTTGTTACTGGGCTTCCCGTTACTTGTTTTGGTAGTCAGCATGAGCAATTACAACGTGCACTAAAAAAAGAAACTTCTGTGCAAATTGATGGTAAATTTATTACTATTACGGTGGAAAATGCTTTGATTCTTCAGCAACCGGTCGCTTTACATGCTTATTTCTTAAAAGAGGGAATCATTCAGGAACGAGATCGTGTCTTAATTATTGATGGTGGATTTCGTACATTAGAAATGACAGATATGAAACAGAATGTCATTTTAAATCATTATGAGACGAAACTAGGATGTAGCAAGCCTTTGAAAAATATTAAGAATATCGTGCAGAATCATGCGGGTGAAAGTAATCACTTGCATATTAACGATATGCCAAACATATTAGAAAAAGGATATGGAGGTCGAGAAGAAGGTCCTCAGACAAGTCAGGTTCATACTTTGATTCAAAAAGAGTTGGATGCACACTTCCAAGACGTTATGCGTGTATTACAAGAACAATTTAAGTTAGACCAGTATGACACTATTATTTGGACAGGAGGAATAGTAGATCTCCACAAAAAACGAATTGAAGAAATACAAGGTGAAATTTCTTCTTTCCGTATGGTAGACGCTTCGAAAGAGGCTGCACTTCATGGATACTATATGATTGGAAGTCAAGTATTTGAGGACATCACCAATCAATCTGCATATGAATCTAAATTATAATAACGACCGAAATGGATTTCGTTGAATAGATGTGCCAAATTATGTAGCTTCTTTTCCACATATAAAAAATGCTTTATAAGAAAAGATAAAAAGTGCTTATATAGAGGAAATGTTTAAAATTGAGAATAAAAGTAGCTAATATATAGGGGATCTTCCTTTTAATAGAATAAGACCTCCTATGCCATTAAAGTCCGATTGGTGAAGGCTGATAATCAGTGGAGGATGAAGAAAACCCCCACTGATTAAAGTTTCACTTTATTTTGTAATTTAGTTGATCTAAAAACTTTTCCTCCAAGACATGAATACCTACATACAAATTTCATATTACAAATATGATTCGATCAAACATAAAACGATTCAGAAAGGAAGAATAAGATGGAATGCATAAAAATGCCGAAATGGAGTTGGTATCATGTGAAAACTAGTGAGCTTGAAAAACTTTCTTCTATAATCCCTCGTGATGTAACATCTTATTTCTCTCAATTTGTAAAGAAAATAAGTTCTCCTTGTGAAAATGGATTATATGTTTATACGTTATCACCAAGTCAAACTTGTGTATATGGTTCGTTTTTATTTGATCAAGATAAAAAGGATGCCAAAATTCAAAAATTTCTTCATTATTTCGTAGCTCATGGAATACTGATAACGGTCCAGGAAAAAGAGGAAGAGGATTTTCAAAAATTAATACATAATTCCTCTTTTAGTGTAAAAAAGTGTAATAGCTCCGCTGAAGGATTATGTGCTATCTTATCAATGTTTATATCTCACTACTTGCGAAAGGTTGACTA
This sequence comes from Bacillus cereus group sp. BcHK124, assembly GCF_027712065.1. NCBI lineage: Bacteria > Bacillati > Bacillota > Bacilli > Caryophanales > Bacillaceae > Bacillus > Bacillus cereus group sp. BcHK124. The sequence goes on along the minus strand of NZ_JAQFPJ010000006.1, from coordinate 275,627 downwards.
TTTCGAAAACAATTTTAGAAATGTATTATGGGATTTTTATCATCATAATAACATAGCAGTTTTAGAAAGAATTTATCATATTCGTCATGAATTATTTATGAACACACATGTGTTTCGCTTAATACAAGAAGTATTACAAGGCCTGAAAGAAGCTTGGTTAGAAAACTTAACAAACACCCTTTGTTATAAACAAACACACGTAAAATTAGAGCGTGGATTACAACTTGTTAAAGAGTACCAAGAAGAATTGGACACGATGATTCATTTACAAGAAGTTGTTTCTTCTCATCGTGGGAATGAAATTATGAAAGCTCTTACTGTATTAACTGCTGTAAGTACACCTTTGACAGCCTTAGGAGCATTGTGGGGGATGAATTTTAAATACATGCCTGAACTAGAATGGAAATACAGCTATTTAATCGCTCTCTTATTTATCATTTTCACAACAGGGGGTATGTATTTATATATGCGATTCAAAGGATGGACAGGTGATTTATTACGAGTAAAGAAAAAGAAATCTTTTTTAAAATCTAATTAATCCTGTTTTTAAAAAATATGATAGATATATGGTTAGTACTATGTATGAATTGCGGTAGTATCATATCCCCATCAAGTTAAAGTTTTGATGTCCCCGCAATGATAAAAATGGTGAATATTTATATGAAAGATTAGCGCTCTCCTTATTCTAAAGTAACGTTAATAAAGGGTGATATACATGGGCTAAATGTAACGCATGCTAAAGAATTTAATGAAGCACTCCTATTATTTTTAAAGGACTGATTACAACTACGTAATAGTTAACTGACAAATTATAAATAAGTAAAAATAAAACTTTATAAAAGATGCTCTTGGATAAATCCAGGAGCATCTTTTATATGCGGAGTAGTGCACCACTGTAATCAATTTAAAGAATCGAAATCTTCCATAACGAAGTTTTTATTCATTTTTAAATGGTGATATTGAGTTAGGTTTATAAATCTCCATTAGTTTCGGATTGAATATGCTTCTTAACAGCTAACATGTATTGATTAGAGTTTTTTAGTCTCTTAGAAGTATTGTTATATTACTATCAAGATAATATTTTGAATAATTCTCAAAACAAAGAAATGTACATGTTCTTGTTTGTGTAGTGAAGTTTCTTAAGTTGAGAGGGGGCCTTTATATCCTAATCCAAAAGTATAGACTACGGCTTACAAATAATCATCTTCCTCTTAAAATTGTCGTTTTACATCTTCAAATTTTTTAAGAAAAAGTGTTTTGTTGGGAAATAATAAAATCTTATTAATTTTTATAATTAGTAGAATTTTTTATAGAAATAATCCTCTTAATATATTAAAATAACATTGTATTATGTCAGATTTTAATTAGGGGAGAGAAATTTTATGTTGAAAAAAATCATTCCAGTTGCTTTAGCATTAAGTACAGTTACTTTTACTAGTGTATTCGCTGTGCCTTCAGCCCAAGCAAGTACAGAACCAAACCGCTACATAGATGTACAAATGCTCGGTATTAACGATTTTCATGGGCAACTAGACACAGTAAAAAAAATTAACAATAAAGATGCAGGGGGAATCGAGTACTTAGGGGCTTATTTACGTGATCGTGAAAAACAAAATCCGAATACATTAAAAGTACATGCTGGCGATGTTGTTGGGGCAAGTACTCCTGTTTCAGCATTATTACAAGACGAACCTACCATTGAATTTCTAAATGATTTGAAATTCGATGTTGGAACGATAGGAAATCATGAATTTGATGAAGGTGTTGAAGAAATGAACCGCCTTATTTATGGTGGATACCATGAGAAAACAGGGAATTTTAAAGGAGCAAAATTCCCATACGTTGCCGCAAATTTCTATAATAAATCCACTGGTCGTTTATTTTTACCACCATTCACTATAAAAAAGGTACAAGGAGTTCCTGTTGGATTTATCGGAGTCGTAACAACGGATGTGCCTAACCTTGTTATGCCTACTATGCTAAAGAATGTAGAAATTACAGATGAAGTTGAAGCTATTAACAAATCCGTAAAGCAATTAAAAAAACTAGGCGTTAAATCTATCGTTGTTCTTGCACATAACGGGGGGACAACAGATGGGAACGGCGTAACAAATGGTGATATCGTCCGATTAGCAAATGAGACTGATCCAGAAGTCGATGTTATTTTTGGTGGGCATAGCCACACTTATGTAAATGGAACGGTTAATAATAAACTTGTCGTACAAGCAAATTCTTACGGTATGGCTTTTGCTGATGTTGATGTAAAGATTGATCGTAAAACACAAGATATTGTTGAGAAAAAAGCAGAAATTGTTACGACTTACCATGAAGGCATGGAGCCTGATAAAAAAATAAAGAAGAAGATGGAGAAATATCAAGCAAAAATCGCACCTCTTGTTAATGAAGTTGTAGGTAAGTCTATTGCTCCACTAGATCGTAAACTAAATACAGCTGGTGAATCTACTCTTGGAAATTTAGTTGCTGATGCCCAGCGTGCAACAATGCAATCTCAAATTGCACTTATGAATCCTGGTGGTATTCGTAATGACTTAGATGCTGGTGATATTACATGGGGAGAGATATATGGTATTCAACCATTCGGAAATCAATTAATAAAAGTAAATTTAACGGGTCAAGATATTCGTGATATTTTAAATCAACAATGGCAAAAAGAAATAACAAGAATGCTTCAAATTTCAGGGATCCAATACACTTGGGATGCAAACAAACCTAATGGAGAAAAAGTAACAAGTGTGCGCCTAACAAATGGAGAAGAAATTATTCCTTCTAAAACTTACAGCGTCGTTGCGAACGCATTTCTAGCTTCAGGTGGAGATGGATTTGTATCCTTTAAAAACGGGAAAGATGCTGAAACAGGACCAACTGATTTTGAAGCATTAGTAGATTATATGAAAAAATCAAAAGAACCAATTCAGTCTGTTATTGATGGAAGAATTCAAAAAATAAATTAGTTTTTTATTAATCTCAAAAACAAATAGATTACCTGTACGCTATACTTTTTCGTGTGCAGGTAATCTATTTTTTGTGGGTTTGAAATAAATCTTACCGTGGTCAATGGATATACCGTCTAGATGCAGAGTGTAGAAAAAAAGTGAAGTAAACAAAAGTTGATATCCTGAACGTACAGGGAGTCTTTGTTTGAAAAAACGGGACATAGCAAACATAAAACAGGCTTAACAATGGATGAAAGAAAATGCGCATTGGGCAGGGGACATCATTCGTTATTCAAAGGGAAATATAACTGGTTATGTGTATGAGCCTTGGCATATTCACGCTATATAGGAGAGGTTGCTGAAAAAAAACTAACTTTAGAGGAATATATGGGATAAGCAAGCCACAGTGAATTGAGAATCTGTATTTTTGTTTAGAGAATAGTATTTTATAAAATAGTAGAGTACTTTACTTTAATAGATTCAAAAACTACCTATCTAAAAATTTGATAGGTAGTTTTTTTACTTTTGGGCACAAAGTGAAATCATTTTATTATGTTCACACATATAGACAATGTAATTACCCTAAACACCAATCATTGCCCCTCATTATTAGCGATAGGATAGCTGCTTAAGGACAAAAAAGAATTGGCTAACTTTTGTGCAAAATGTAATGGGGGCTCTATCGACTGGATATGAATATACATAATTAAGGGATTCATGTACAGCCAGTGATTATGTAAAGCACTTACAATAATTCCTTGTTGTACAATTGATTTCATAAATGCAGGAATCTCTTCTTGTAGAATAGCAATTTCGCCTAAATTTAATGCATTACCATTTTGATCCAACGATTCAAAACTTACTCCGACGGGTACTACATAGGTACTTTGTTTTCCTTGTACAAGTACTCTAAAATCGCGGTGAAAAGACACCGAACAACCACCTTGAATTATTTTACTTTTCCCTTTAAGTATTGTAGCAAATTGTTCGCAAATGAAATTAAAGTTGTGCATAAATTCAATTCCTTTCTCGTACAAAATTATGTAATTAGAGATTCGATTAGAGAAAATTGTTGGCTTTTTTTAAAATTTGAAAAAAGGCTATAATTTTAATGTATCCGATGTATTCAATTTATGATTCATAATAGTCTGTTCGAGATATTGTTATAAAAAAGCACTGCTAAATAGTACTATTTTTCAAAATAAGTCTTTCTTATATAGGTATCTTGCTACTATGAAAATATCTATTTACATACAAGCCTTTTTGAATACCAAAGAATGGCCCCTAAAATACCGTGCTTATTCACGAAGAATGAAGTTGTTTCTCCTTTTATCTATTTACATTTTTAAGTACTGAAAAAGTTCTCATGAATAGAGGGAAGATTTTTTTAATTTTTCTTGAATGTAATAACGGTTATTTTAACCAAAATTTTCATAGAAATACCTTTAAAAAGAACGTAGGTTCGTATATAATAAGAACAAACGTTCTTTGTTGGGGGTGATAACCTTGTATGATTATTCTCTTTTACCGAATCGTATTATTCTTTGTGTAGATCTTCGTAGCTTTTATGCAAGCGTGTCATGTATTAAAAAAGGACTTGATCCACGATATACAAAATTGGCTGTTGTAGGAGATGTAAACAGGAGTGGGTCCATTGTATTAGCGGCAACACCGCCACTTAAAGCGTTAGGAGTTAAGAAAATGGCAAGGTTGTACGAAATACCGAAGAGGCCAGATATTATTATTGTGAATCCAATTATGCATACGTATATGAAATGTTCGACTTACATAACCAGTTTAGCCTTACAGTATGTTGCGCCGGAAGATTTTCATCAATATAGTATCGATGAGTTTTTCATGGATATGACCGCGAGTATTCATTTGTTTGCGAGTAATCCGCGTGAGTTTGCATTAAAGTTTAAAAGAGAAATATATGAACGTACACGGATTGAAAGTACGATTGGTATTGGTCCGAATTTATTATTGAGTAAAGTAGCGATGGATGTGGAAGCGAAGAAGAATAGGGATGGAATAGCGCAGTGGACGTATGACGATATACCCGAGAAGTTATGGAGTATTAGACCGCTCAGTAAATTTTGGGGTATATCGTATAAAACGGAAATAAAATTAAATCGAAAAGGTATACATACGATTGGGGATTTAGCGCAGTACCCATTGAAGTATTTAAAACAATCATTTGGTGTAATAGGAGAAGAATTACATTTACATAGCAATGGGATTGATTTTAGCAGAATAGCAGAAAAATACGTTCCAGCAACAACATCTATAGCGAAAAGCCAAATATTATTTCGTGATTATTCGATAGAAGAGTTCATCTTTATTTTATTAGAGCATGTAGAAGAAGTTTGCTACAGATTGAGAAGAGAAAAGAAATATGCGCAAACGATTCATTTTTCAGTTGGATACAGTAAGGAATATGGAGGGGGAATAAAAAAGGCACATACATTAAATAGAGCAACAAATTTAACGATGGATATTTATAATGTTTGTACCTATTTTTTATACGAGCGGCATACAGGAGAACCAATTCGATCGGTAAGCCTTTCCTTAACAAATCTAATAAATGAAGGGGAAGAGCAAATTTCGCTTTTCGATAACATTATACAAAGAGAAAAAGAAATGCGATTAACGAAAGTTATGGACGAAATTCGAACACGATTTGGTAAGAACAGTATTTTACGTGGAATTTCTTACACAAGCGTCGCAACAGCAAGATATAGAAACACGTTATTAGGAGGACATAAATCGTGATGAATGCTAATATGCCAAAAGGAAGAGAGATGGTAAAGTGGCAACCGTTTGCCAGTATGCCAGAGCAGTTCGTTTGTATTAAAGAAATGATACAGGAGCAAACAAAAATCCCTCGTCCAATTTTAACGCAAGATGCAAAAGAAAGGATTGAGAATAAGCTGTTAATTTCATATTTAGGTGAAGAAGAGGTTTTACTTACATATTATAAAAATGGCTATTTATATAAAAATTACATAACAGTAGCTGATATAAATCCATTAAATAAGACGATTACTTGTACTGATGCTTTTCGTAATCAAAGAATCTTTAAGTTTAGGGATGTAATGGAAGTGGATTAGAGTATCTTTCTATGCAGTAGGGTATTTTTAGCAGTCTACTGCATAGAAAAATCAAAGATCCAGCCACATATCAATTTTCAAGGTTTCAAAATGACTTTTATACAATCATCTTCACGATTATTGAAAATTTGATAACCGTAGCTCGCTTCTTCAAGGGGGATTTTGTGCGTAATAATCTCTTTTGGATCAAATTCTTTATTTGTTATTTTTTCAAATAGTTCCGGCATAAAATGAATGACAGGTGCTTGTCCCATTTTTAAATTAATATTTCTAACCCAAAATGCCCCGAGTGGAAAGGCATTATAATTTCCACCATAAACACCAGTCATTTGAACTGTTCCATATTTTCTTACGGCCTTCGTAGCAATTTGAATAGGGCCGAGAGTTCCGCCTTGTAATTTTAATTTTTGTTCCAGAAATTCTAGAGGTGATTTTTTCCCATCCATCCCCACGCAATCAATGACTACATCGGCACCGCCATGTGTAATTTCCTTTAAATGTTCTCCCATATCAGGAAATTTTGTAAACTCAAATACCTCAACATTGTTAATCTTTTTTGCATAATTTATCCGATAATCTAAGTAATCGACTGCAATTACGCGTTTAGCACCTTGCATCCAAGCGAATTTTTGTGTCATTAATCCAACAGGGCCACAACCAAGAACGATAACAGTATCACCTCGCTTAACGCCTGCGTTTATTACACTCCAATAGGCTGTTGGTAAAACATCGGATAAAAACAGTAGAGATTCATCTTCCAGTTCGCATGATTCTGGTATGACAAATGGAGTGAAATTTCCAAAAGGAACTTTTAAATATTCTGCTTGTCCGCCTGGATGGTTACCAAATTTCTCTGTATAACCAAAGTATCCACCAGAATCATAATGAGGATTGGAGTTATCACATTGGCTTTCCATCTCATGTTGGCAATAGAAACAATGTCCACAAGCAACGTTAAAGGGGATTACAACACGGTCGCCTTTTTTCACTTTCGTAACATCCGGACCAACTTCTTCAACAATGCCCATTGGTTCATGACCAATAATGTACCCTTGCGGTAAAGGCATGTTCCCTTGATATAAATGTAAATCAGAACCGCAAATAGCGGTTGAAGTAATTTTTACAATAATATCATCTTTTTTTTCTAACTTTGCATCATCCACTTGTTTAACTTGTACTTGGTTTGGACCTTGATAGGTTACAGCTTTCATCTCGTATCTCCTTAGGAATCATTTTTCAAAATTTATCCCGCATTAACGGGCAGTAAGATCCCCACCTCAAAATTCAGCGGAAGCAAAGAAGTTAGGTGGGGGGGCGGGCTGCACGTAAAAGCCCGATTGGTGAGGGCTGATTAAAGTTTCACTTTATATGTATCTCTTGGCAAATCAGAAATCTTTAGTAAAGAGGAATCTATACATAGTGTTGTTATGACAGTATGTTATAGCAACTCTTCTTTCTTATGTCTTCTGCACTATTTTAAGAAGAAATTCAATATTTATTCATAAACTAATTCCCATAAAAAGGATAATTATTATTTCATAATCTGTAGCATATTAAAAACATCGGAGGTGAAATAATATGGCAAACAATAATAGTGGAAATCGTAATGAATTGTTAGTTCGAGGTGCTGAACAGGCTCTTGATCAAATGAAATATGAAATTGCACAAGAGTTTGGTGTACAACTTGGTGCAGATACAACAGCTCGTTCAAATGGATCTGTTGGTGGTGAAATTACAAAACGTTTAGTAGCAATGGCTGAACAACAACTTGGTGGTAGAGCTAACCGCTAAGTAAATTGACATACAATATAGTAGATATGTAAATCAATTTCTTTTGTATATGTGTAAAAATAAAAACCCTTATAGTAAATGGATTCTCACTCAAAGATTATTGGTAATCTTCTTTCATAATCTTTGAGTATTTTATTTGTAAACTACTTTCCTAAACAATAAACACGCAGTGTTGGAAAGGTGTTTTCCATGCATAGTAGAAAATCTTTTGCAGGAAAAAGCATACTTAAAAATTTGATTTCAATATTGAAATCAATATTTATTATGATATTTTCGAAAGGGAGGAATTTAAAAATGGGTATATTAAGTGGAAATCCTCAAAACGAACCATTACATTACGGAGAAGTATTTGATATTTGGAGTTATCTTCTAGCTGCACAAGGTGCCATTGCAAGTCACCAAGTATTTATGAATCACACAGGTGATGAAGATTTGAAAAAGTTTCTAGAAGGCTTAATTGAAAATGACATGAATTCGGAAATAGAAGAATTAAAGGCGCTTTTAAAAGTTAATGGGGTTGCTTTACCACCTGCGCCTCCAGAACGACCAGTTGCATCTATTGAAGACATTCCTCCAGGAGCGCGTATTAATGATGTTGAAATAGCAGCAGCTGTTTCTACAGGATTAGCAGCTGGACTTGTCACATGTAGTCAAGTGATGGGAAAATGTCTTCGAGAAGATGTAGGCATGCTATTTGGACAATTTCATATGAAAAAAGCGCAAGCAGGTGTAACTTTGCTGCGTTTAAGTAAGAAAAAAGGATGGGTAGTACCACCTCCGTTACATGTGAAAAACTCTGATCAAGCTTAATAAACAAAAATAAAAAAGTGGCATTTGCCACTTTTTTATTTTTTAGATGTATCCTCAAGCTTGGATTTATTTATTGTAGAAGAATCTATATATTCATTTGACATTTCCATAGCATAGTTATCATGCTGAATATGATTGTGATTTCTTAATGTATTCTCGTTACGCAGTACTAACCTCTTCATATAAATGTGGAAGAAAATTTCTGTTCCACCAATAATTAAAGCGGCTATAAATGAAGAAAGTCCAATATTACGAGTAGCATCTAAATTAGTAAACAAGGATGTTAGTAACCAAATTCCGAAGAAGCTTAAGCCGACATCTGCTATTGTAGCAATCATATTTCCGTATTTAGGTAAAATGAAGAGATCTCCGATTAAATAGGCAGCTCCTGTAAGGAAAAGAGAAATGAGTAATACTCTAGGAATTGAAATGCCTTTAAAGATACTAAGTATGATTAGTAATACTGCAGTTATCGCTGTGTATTTAATTAATAAAGCAACAATATGTTTCATCCTTTTCCTCCATTGTTTAAACGTATATGGAATAAAATATTTCATTAAAAACGGGTTATGCTTTTATATAGCGTAACCCGTTTTAATTACTCTTTAATGGGAAGAGGTACAAGCTGGGTAAGAAGCAGGCTTATACTACGGATAGTATTTGCGGAATATCGAGTTTTATTCACAAAGGGTAGGTCTATCCTTATAATAGAGATGTTGCTTAAGTACAGTGTTTTTTCACTAAACTTAATAATTTTTTCTATTTTGATTTTGAAGTATATTTTAATTATTTAATATTAAAACCAAAGTTTTTTTGCTTAATGTGCCTTTTTATCTACATATTTTCCGTAATCAGGTACAGCAATTTTATCAAATTCTTGAACGAGTGTGTTGAGGCTTGTTGATAGCAAATCACCTGACATCGGTATCCCATGCCCAGTAACAGCAACTAGAGGCTTTAGTTTCTCTAGCTTAATAACTGACTCTTTAGCGGCTTTCCAGTCTGTTGTTAAATAACGAGGTGGTCCGCTTATTTCCTGTTCCTGAGTAATTACTTTATATAAATATTCCTGTTTCACTGTAACAAAAGCGTCCCCAGCAATTAAAGTTCGGTCTTTTTCTCGGAATAATGAAATATGCCCTGGAGTATGTCCTGGTGTATGAACCCATCTAAACTCTGGCATATGAGGAACGGTTCCATCTGCAGGTAATACTTTTACGCTATTTTCTAAATTAATCGGTTCGTTAGGGAACAGAGGTGACATTTTCGCTACCATACCACCTTCAACTGTTGGATCTGGTTCAGGATAGCTTTGTTGTCCAGTCAGGAAAGGTATTTCCATTTGATGTGCATAGACTGGAACATCCCAATACTTGATGAGTTCAATTATTCCTCCAACATGATCAAAATGCCCATGAGTTAAAATAATTGCTTTTGGGCGGCTATTTGTACCAAATCGCTTCTCAGTAACAGATATAATTTCATTTGCACATTTAGGCATTCCAGCATCAACTAAAACAAAATTATCGGTATGCGGATTTCCAACAAAACATATGTTGACGATTTGAATCGTGTAGCAAAATAAATCAGGCAATACTTCGAGGCCATGACCACTCTCAATTGAAGTTGCTGGAATAAACTTGTAATCACTTCCATAATTCATTTCATTGTCCACTTTTTCTCCCCCTTAACTTATTCCAATATGACATTATAGTTCCCTAATTTTGAAAATCCATTTTGGGGGATGTCGTTTTCTCCCGCTTTAATGGGCAGTAAGACCCCACTGATTAAAGTTTCACTTTACAGTATACTGACTTTGTTTCTTACTCGTTTATTACATTTACTATCACAAGTGCCCTTATTAAAATGAGGAGAGAAACGTACTTGATTATAGGAAGTTTTTATTTAAGAGGAGGAACTATCATATGGCAAAGGTACTAATGTTTAATTTTCCAGGGGAAGGACATGTGAACCCAACTCTTGCACTTATTGAAGAATTAGTAAAAAGAGGGGAAGAGGTTGTTTATTATTGTGTAGAGGAGTATAAGGAGAAAATTGAAAAAACAGGAGCTTTGTTTCGTCCATATGAAAATTTTTTAGCAAAAGTAGACATGTTGAAAAGGATGAATGGAGAAATAGATCCCTCTGAACTATTATTACATATGGTAAAATCCATGGATAAAATAATAAAGATTGTTATAGAAGAGTTGAAAGAAGAAAAGTATGATTACGTAATATATGATAACAATTTTGCAGTAGGATGGATCATAGCTGAAGCATTACATTTACCTAAAATCTCTTCATGTACAACATTTGCAGTTACGAAAAAGTTATTTAACGCATTGATGAACAATCATAATGAAGGAGACAAAAAATCACCTCTTTATCAAGAAGTTACGCATATTTTAGCAGAGTGGCAAAAGGTATATGGCTTTTCTATGAATGAAAAGAAAAATGTAATGACTTGTGCTGGAAATATTACTATCGTATATACATCTGAATTTTTCCAACCTGATGTGGAGGAATTGGATGATTCTTATATCTTTGTTGGACCCTCTATTACATCACGGAAAGATATGCAAGAAATTACTTTTAAAAAGAAGGAAGAAGAGAAACTCATTTATATTTCTATGGGAACTGTATTTAATCAACAGATGGATTTTTATTACATATGTTTTGAAGCATTTAAAAATTTTCCTGCTACCATCATATTGTCCGTAGGAAAACATATTGACATCAACCAATTGAAAAATATCCCATCTAATTTCAAAGTTTATAATTATGTGCCTCAGTTAGAGGTATTGAAACAAGCTAATCTTTTTATTACACATGGGGGAATGAATAGTTCTAGTGAAAGCTTATATTTTGGTGTTCCTATGATCGTTATCCCAGTTATGGGAGATCAACCGATAGTGGCCCAAAGAATAGAAGATTTAAAAGCTGGCATACAATTAAATCTAAAAAAGCTTACTCCAGTGACATTATATAATGCAGTAATGGAAGTATTATCGAATGATGTATACTTAGAAAATAGTCATAAAATCAAATGTACTTTAAAAAATGCTGGTGGATATATTAAAGCCGCTGAAACAATAGAACTATTTAAGTTGAAGACGGGTATTAAATAAGATGCCCCAGTTGCCAAACACAGCAGCTGGGGCATCTTATTATTTCTTCCTAACTTAATTATACCACGTAAATCAAGTTCAAAATAGACTGTTTCTTCTCATTTACTCCTGCTACAATCAAGAACACATGCAAAGTAAGGAGAGATGTTATATGAGTTCTTTCGTTCTCGATTTTCAGGAAATAGAAAACACGCAGCTTTCACTCGTTGGTGGGAAAGGTTTGAATTTAGGGGAGTTATCAAGCGTTCAAGGGATACAAGTGCCAGAAGGATTTTGTGTGACAACAGTAGGATATGAAAAGGCTATCGAACAAAATGAAGATTTTCGCACTTTGTTGCAGCAGCTAACAAAGTTGAAAATGGAAGAGCGAGCTCAAATTGGTGAAATTAGTAAGAAAATTAGAGAAGTTATTATGGCAGTAGAAATCCCTTCTGATGTAGTGGAAGCGGTAACTCATTATCTCTCACGTTTTGGAAATGAACATGCGTATGCCGTGCGCTCTAGTGCTACGGCTGAAGATTTACCATATGCTTCATTTGCAGGTCAACAAGATACGTATTTAAATATTATCGGAGAAGAAGCGATTTTACAGCATATAAGAAAGTGCTGGGCGTCTTTATTTACAGAGCGAGCAGTTACGTACCGCATGCAAAATGGTTTTGAACATAATCAAGTTTCTATATGTGTTGTCGTTCAAAAAATGGTTTTCCCTGAGGCTTCGGGCATTTTATTTACGGCTGATCCGGTTACTTCTAACCGAAAGGTGTTATCAATTGATGCCAGTTTTGGACTTGGTGAGGCATTAGTATCAGGATTGGTCTCTGCCGATAATTATAAAGTAAAAGAAGGCGAAATTGTCGATAAGATGATCGCAACTAAAAAAGTAGCTATGTATGCTTTAAAAGAGGGCGGAACAGAAACGAAACAGATTGATCCGGCTCAGCAAAAAATTCAAACATTGTCTGAACAACAAATATTACAACTAGCAAGTATTGGAAGACAGATTGAAGCTTATTTTGGTTGTCCGCAAGATATTGAATGGTGTTTAGCCCATAATACATTTTATATTGTCCAAAGTCGCCCCATTACGACTTTATATCCAATTCCTGAAGAAAATGATGGGGGAAATCATGTATATATATCAGTTGGCCATCAACAAATGATGACTGATGCGATGAAACCACTTGGGTTATCTTTTTTCCTGTTAACGACTAATGCTCCTATGCGTAAAGCGGGAGGACGGCTGTTTGTTGATGCTACACAACAATTAGCTTCACCTGCTAGCAGAGATTATTTAATAAATACTTTAGGAAAATCAGATCCACTCGTAAGAGATGCATTAACGACTATAATCGAGCGAGATCATTTTATTACATTGTTGCCGGATGATGAAAAAGAAAAGATTGTTAGTAAAAGTAAGCAACCTGTAAATTCGCAATCGGAAATCCAAAATGATCCGGCAATCGTTACGAATTTAATACAGAATAGTGAAGCATCAATCGAAGAGTTAAAACGAAACATGCAAACGAAATCAGGAACGGATGTACTTGATTTTATTTTGGAAGACATCCAGCAATTAAAGAAAGTATTATTTAACCCGCAAAGTACGGCTGTCATTATGGCAGGCATGAATGCTTCGGCTTGGATCAATGAAAAAATGGAGCAATGGCTAGGCGAAAAAAATGCAGCAGACACGCTTTCTCAATCGGTACAAAATAATATTACATCTGAAATGGGTTTAGCATTAATGGATGTTGCGGATGTGATTCGGCCGTATCCAGAAGTTATTGCGCATTTACAACATGTAGAAAACGATAACTTTTTAGATGAAATAGTTCAGTTTAAAGGTGGAGAAGAAGCCCGAGATGCGATTCGAACTTTTCTAAATAAATACGGAATGAGATGTAGCGGAGAAATTGATATTACGAAAACGCGCTGGAGTGAAAAGCCAACTACAATTATCCCAATGATTTTAAATAATATAAGAGACTTTGAAGCGGGTGCGAGTAAACGGAAATTTGAAGAAGGACTGCAAGAAGCTTTGAAAAAGGAAGAAGAATTATTAGAGCGATTGCAGCAATTGCCGGATGGAAAACAAAAGGTAGAAGAAACGAAGCGAATGATTCGTAATATACGTAATTTTATCGGTTATCGTGAATATCCGAAATACGGTATGATTAATCGCTATTTCATATATAAGCAGGCGTTGCTGAAAGAAGCTGAGCAACTTGTGCAGAGCGGTGTCATTCATGAAGTTAATGATATATACTATCTAACTTTTGAAGAGCTTCACGAAGTTGTTCGCACGAATAAACTAGATTACGAGCTGATACAAAAACAAAAAAATGATTACAAATTATATGAAAAACTAACGCCTCCTCGCATCATGACGTCTGAGGGAGAAATTATTACAGGTAAATATAAACGAGAAAACCTCCCAGCTGATGCGATTGTAGGCCTGCCTGTTTCTTCAGGAGTGATTGAGGGAAGAGCTCGCGTGATTTTAAACATGGAAGAAGCGAATTTAGAAGAAGGAGATATATTAGTTACTGCGTTTACTGACCCCGGCTGGACACCGTTGTTTGTGTCTATAAAAGGATTAGTCACTGAAGTTGGCGGACTTATGACGCATGGAGCAGTAATTGCACGTGAATACGGATTACCAGCAGTCGTTGGAGTAGAGAATGCTACAAAATTAATAAAAGACGGACAACGAATTCGGGTACATGGGACTGAAGGGTATATTGAAGTGTTGTAATGAAATAAAAGATCATCCGCTAGTATAGTGGATGATCTTTTCATATATACTTGACTTATTTCTTTAAACCAGCCGCATAAAAAGGTCCATGAACTGCGATTGTTGATAAAATACGAGCAATTTCCGCTGGTGTTTCTTTTTGTCCGTTATTTAACCATTGCTGAATCACACCAATATGAGCAGATGCCATATAAGAGGTTAAGTATTGGCTTGGGACAAGTAAATTCTCTTTATTAATGAGAGCGCCATTCGTATCTTCAAATATTGTTTTCCACATAAAGTCTTTCAGTTTTGTTTGGAAAGATAAATCTCCTTTTGGACTTAATACAGCTTTCATAAAATCACTATTTTCATTTAGAAATTCAAGAATAGAAGTGATAAGTATAAACGGCATTGTTGGGGAAGGGCTTGAGCCGAGATCAGCAATAACTTCCGGAAGTTTCTGTTTAGCAATGCTAGAAAACTTATACATAATTTCTTCTTGGCATTTCGTCATTAAATCAAACTTATCTTGATAATGTGCATAAAACGTACCACGATTTATGTTTGCTTTCGTTGTAATATCTTTCACTGTAATGGCGTCAAAACCTTTTTCTTCAATTAATTCCACAAATGCATTTCGTATGGCAGTTTTCGTGCGAACAACACGTAAATCTAAATTACTCTCACGCAAAATAGGTTCCTCCTTAATTTTAGCCAACACATTTTAAGAATGTGTCTTATAACCGACACATTCACGATTTTTGATTATTGTATAAGGTTCAACTCAAACATATAATTCAAATATAAATAAACAACACGTTGTTGGTTATTATAAATCAAATGATAGGAGGAGAAAAGGAAATGTTTAAAAATAAACTTTTATGGTTATCACCAGTTCTTGCACTACTTGTTGTTTTTATTTTTTCATTAACGTTATTTCCAACCGTTCAGCCTCAGCCGAAAAACTTGCCAATCGCAATTGTAAATGAGGATCAAGGAGTAGAAATTCCGAATCAACCGAAGATGAATATGGGGCAAACGATTGTTGATAATATGAAAAAAACATCAAAATCAGAGGAAGAACCCGCAGTGAAGTGGGTAGAAGTGAAAAATAAAGAAGTAGTTCAAAAAGGCTTAAATAATCAAGAGTATTACGCAGCATTAGTTATTCCAAAAGACTTTAGTACAAAACAAGCATCATTACGAACACCGCAGCCATCTTCGCCAGAGGTAGAAATATTCATCAATCAAGGAATGAATACAGCAGCATCATCTATGGCAGGTCAAATGTTAAATACTGTAGTTGATAATATGAACAACAATGTTCGTACACAAATATTAGAAGGATTGAAAGCAAACGGGGCTACTTTAACAACAGACCAAGCTGCGAAAATAGTAACACCTATTGTAAAGAAAGTGACAAATGTAAATGAAACCGGAAAAAATAGTGCGAACGGGAACTCGCCAATTTCATTATTCCAGCCGTTATGGATCGCAAGTTTAGCGAGCGCAGCGCTTATCTTTATCGCGATAAGTAAAATGCCGATTCGTACAAGAAACGAAAACTTCGTATTAAAACTAAAGCAAATCGTAACAGGCGCAATTGCCGCAATTGTTATTGGGTTCGGTCTTACATGGATTGCAGATGGAATGGTAGGACTAAATATTTCAAATTTCACTGATACGGCACTGTTTTTATCTATTACATCCTTTAGTTTCTTCTTAATGATATCGGCGGTACTTTCATTAGTTGGACTAAAAGGAATTGGTGTATTCGCACTCTTACTATTCTTTGGGGCACCGTTATTATCATTAGCACCGGAAATGTTGTCGCCATTTTATCAAGACTGGGTGTACGCATGGTTGCCAATGCGATTTATGATTGAAGGACTGAGAGAAATATTCTTCTTCGGAAAAGAGTTAAGCTGGAGTACACCTCTTACTGTACTCGTTTGGATTGGTGCGGTAAGTATGGCTATTATTCTATTGACTGCTTTCAAACGTAGTGCAATAAAGGAACATAAAACAGAATTAAACGCTTAGAAAAAAGAACGTTTCACTTGTAGTGAAGCGTTCTTTTTGTATACATGCTCCTGCTATTACAAATTGCATAAAATGTTATACGGAATAATGGAGGGGATACAATGTATAATTCGAATTATTATGATTCGTATAGGCAAAATGATAAGCTGATTCGCGATATTGAGAAAGCAATTAATGGAGAGTTTAGTGCAATAAGTTGCTATGCGAAATTAGCCAACATGGCTCCAAATGCGGCGGAACGAAATCAAATTCTTGAAATTCGTAACGATGAAATCAAGCATTTCCATCATTTTGTACAAATCTATACAAATTTAACTGGTCAGCAGCCGAAACCACAAATTACTGAAGATTGTCCAAATACGTACTTACAAGGATTAGAATTCGCTATACAAGATGAACAGAAGACAGTAGATTTTTACTTAGAAATTTCAGATGAAACATCGGATGCACATTTGAAAGAGTTAATGCGCAGAATAGCTGCCGATGAACAAAATCATGCGGTGTGGTTTTTATATTATTTTGTGAAGACGAAGTGAATGCTTAATGAAACACTTATATATGAGTAGAGGAAAACCGTTTCGCTAGTAGTGGAGCGGTTTTTGTGATGAAATATAAGTTACATAGATATCGGCAAAATATAGTAATCAGATTTGATATATAATATACGAACCGAAAATGAAAATAAAAATAAATAAGCAAGGAGCAAACAAATGAAACGAGGGCTTTTTGTATATATTCCAAATGAATATGATAATCTACTTTGGAAAGTGTTAAAGCCGATTAATATTTCTTCATTCGATTGGTGGGTGGGGAATGAAGAGTCCTACTTAATAGCGCGTGGTGGATTGGAGGAGGCATTATTTCCAGAGCAACCAAGTGTAGTAGAAGGGTTAGAGTTAAAAAGGTTAGTTAAAGAAAACATATATTATCTTATTTTTGCAGATTTAAAAGCATATCCCAAAGGAGAAATAGTGCTAGATATTGAAACATATGAAGAGTTTATGGAAAGTAAGTGTGGGATAGTCGTATTAGTGGCGGACGGTCAATACATACAAATTTATGCGAAAGACCAAAAAGCGATTGAACTGATGTATGAAAACGCACGGAATCAGGGGTTTTATGTAGAATATGTTACAGAAGAAAATGACGGTAGAACACGTTTGTCAGTATAGTAGGAATTTGAAAGGGGAAACGTAATATGGAGAGAACTACAGTTAAAGAATATACAATTCGAATTGCTACGGAAGAGGAAAGTGATAGCATTATCACGCTATTAAAAGAAGTGGCACAGTGGCTACAACATAAAGAAGTGGCACAGTGGCAGTATCTGTTAGGAGAAGAAGCTACGGCTGAAATACTAGAAAGTATAAAAGAGAAATATACATATGTGGTTACGAAAGGAGATGAAATTGTCGGTACGGTTACAGTATCTCCTAAACAAAATGAATGGGATGAATATATTTTTGGGAAAGAGGAAGTTTCTAATTCATTATATATTCATAGATTTGCGGTGAAACGGAAGTATAAGGGGAACGGAATAGGAGAATGGATGTTACAGTGGATAGAAGAGAATATACAACATGATAAAGAGTTTTTAAAACTAGATTGTGTAGGGCATAATCGCATATTAAATGATTTTTATAAGAGAAATGGTTTTGAATATGTTGGCAGTACAGATGGACTTAGTAAGTTTCAAAAGAAAAGGGGATAGTGAATGAATCAAATTGATACTGGTTTAGTAGAAAGGTATTTCAAGAAGTATTGCAAATAGATGAAGAAACATGGAATAGAGCAAGAGGATGGGCACTTTGGAAAGCGTTAATTACATATGATGCGAATAAGACTAGTAATAAGATAGTAGTAGACGAATCATATCGTGTGATTCAAGTGATTGCGAATGATTATAAGAGGTAGTAGAAAAAGCCTATTTCAAAATAGGCTTTTTCATATGGTGAAATATTAGAAATTGAAAGAAGGAATCTAACATAATTATACAGAATATTTAGATAATAGGAGGTGTCGAATTTTGAGTGAAATTGAATTAAAAAGGAATGTAATTAAGACTGGGAGTGAGAAGGGGGTTATTCTTCGGTTTATACTCGCTAGTCTAGTTGGGGTATTTATGTTTTTCGTACCAGTTACGATAAATGGTGCTTCTTCTATTATGATTGATCATATCGTATCCTGGATAAGGACTTCTGTTCCAAGCGTCGTACCTTATTACGCTCTACTCGTTATGGCAATAGGTGCAATTTATCCGTTTTATACGAAAAAATGGAATACATCTATCGTAGATATTTGTTTTTCTGTTTTAAAAGTAGTTGGCGTCGTTTTTGGTGTATTATATTGTTTGAAAGTAGGGCCAGCTTGGTTCTTTGCACCAGATGTAGGGCCGTTTTTATATGAGAAATTAGTCATATCGGTAAGCTTACTCGTTCCAATTGGTTCGGCGTTTTTAGCGTTATTAGTCGGATATGGATTGCTTGAATTTATCGGTACGTTTTGCCGTCCCATTATGAGACCGTTATGGAAAACGCCAGGCCGGTCAGCAATCGATGCGGTTGCTTCCTTTGTGGGGAGTTATTCGTTGGCCTTATTAATTACAAATCGCGTGTATAAAGAAGGAAAGTATACGACAAAAGAAGCAGCGATCATCGCTACAGGTTTTTCTACAGTATCCGCAACATTTATGATTATCATCGCAAAAACATTAGACATTATGCATTTATGGAATGTTTATTTTTGGACTACTCTCGTTGTAACATTCATCGTAACTGCTATCACCGTAAGACTCCCACCCCTTAGTAGAAAACCAGATACATATGTAACGGAAGAAGGGTTCCCAGAGCCCGTTTATAAAGAGAAAATGCTAGAACGCGCTTGGGAAGATGCGTTAGAAGTATCGAAATCTGCGCCGAGTATTATGAAAAACATTGCAGTAAATTTAAAAGATGGTTTTATTATGACGATGGGAATTTTACCATCGATTATGTCTGTAGGGTTAATTGGTATTGTCTTAGCGAAGTTCACGCCAATATTTGATTGGGTCAGCTACATTTTCTATCCTTTTACATGGCTATTACAATTACCAGAAGCAGACTTAGCTGCTAAAGCGGCATCCGTTGGTATTGCAGAAATGTTTTTACCATCATTATTAGTAGTTAGTGCACCACTTGTGACAAAGTTTGTCATTGCGGTCGTTTCAGTATCATCTATATTGTTCTTCTCAGCTTCCATCCCTTGCATTTTATCGACAGATATTCCGTTAAAAGTATCAGAACTTATCATTCTCTATGTACAAAGAACGATATTAACGTTGCTTATCATTACACCGATTGCTTATTTGTTGCTTTAAAAAGGGGAAAGGTATAAAAAAGAATCCTTCTATAAAAGGAAGGATTCTTTTGTTTAGTGTTTTTATCAATTAAATACCTTAAAATGTACACTTTTTTGATGTTTTATTTGTTTTTCGAATATGACGTAATACTTCTTAAGAAAATTCCTAATCCTGCAAAAAAGAATCCCAAGCATAATAAGCTGCCTGGCGTTCCCCAAGTAATTTGATCTAGCATTTTTATATCCTCCCATTTACCCCATATTAATTAACTGTAAAATTTTCACTTTATTATCATATAGTATTTTTTTGGTTTAATCCAGAATTATCCATACTATTAAGCTGAAAAATTGATTCATAAATGAAAAAAAGAATCTTTTTGTGGAAAGAATAGCGTTTTTGGTATGCAAATTTTTAAAGAACGTATATAGACCTTTAGAAAAAGAAAAACCTTACATGAAATGAAACCAATATAAATGTAGCTTGCTATAATGGGATATACACGGTATTTGTTAGAGGTTTTTGCCGATTATTATGTAAGAAGGTATTAAAACTTTAATTTTAATATCCATATAATAAAATGTATATTTCTATGATATAGTAAGAAAAAGGGGGCTTACAAATGGAAATCATTCACGAAAGAGTAAAGCTACGGTTAATGGATAGTGATGATGTCGAAACTTTGTTTTCGATTGTAGAAGGAAATCGGGAAATTTGGGCGTATTTAATCTCTAAAATGGATAGTGTGCAAGATATGCAGCAATATGTGCAAAAAGCGATACAAGGTTATGGAAAAGGTACGCAAATTCCTTTCGTTGTAGTGGATTTACAGATAAATGCGATTGTAGGAAGTACACGTCTATATAATATTTCAGTAGAAGATAAAACAGTCGAGTTAGGACAAACGTGGTATCATCCAAGTGTCCAGCGTACGAGTATAAATACAGAGTGTAAGTATATGCTTCTCCAGTATGCTTTTGAAAAACTGCATATGCTCAGGGTACAAATTAAGACGGATGCAAGAAATGAAAAAGCACAACGAGCAATTGAAAGGTTAGGAGCAGTAAAAGAGGGCGTGCTTAGAAATGAAAGAAAATTACCGAATGGACATGTGAGAGATGCGGTTGTGTATAGTATTATCGCAAGCGAATGGCCAGTTGTGAAAGCACGTCTATTAGAAAAATTAGAATTGTATAAAGAAAAGCTATAATTCGTGTTTTGAAAGGTATATTATTTGTAATACATAAAAAATATACCTTTTTTCTTACAAAATGCTACTTTATTTTAATTCCTTTTGTTTCATCGTTCCCTTCTGAGAAAAAATTCGTTACAATGTAGTTGTATGGTAATAAACTTATGAATTTAAAACATGTAATGAAAACCGCAAATGAAAATGAATTGATAATCCTCAATTTTAAATGAAAACCCTTTTATACATAAATAACAAGTAAAGTTCCTTCTTTTAAATAAACTCAAACAAAACGATTTGATATAAATGTTTTTTTATAGAAGTATGGATGATGTACGGAGGCAATTACAAATGAAAGAAAATAAGAAGAGTAAGAAAAGACGAATCTTTCAAGTATTTTTACTAATGATTTGTTCTGCTATTTTATATGTAAGTTATGCAGCTTACGATATTTGGAGTTATCGTTTTAAAACAGATGATAGCGTGAAAACGGATGCTGGTATCGTACTAGGAGCAGCTTCTTGGAACGGAAAACCATCTCCTGTATTTAAAGAAAGAATTAATCATGCGATTTCTTTATATAAGAACGGAAATATTAAAAAGATTATTTTTACAGGTGGTACAAAGTTCGAGGCAGAGCTTGAGGAAGCGCGTACGGCAAGAGTATATGCAATGAAACAAGGTGTAAAAGATGAAGATATTTTAATTGAAACAAAATCCCTTTTCACTGAAGAAAATTTAAAGAATGCGAAGGAAGTTGGAACAGAGAACGGAATACGCACATACACGATTGTAAGTGATCCACTTCATATGAAACGCGCAATGAGAATCGCAAAACATATTAATATTGAAGCGTATGCTTCACCAACGCCGACATCAGCATATAAAACGTTAGACACAGAAATTCCATTCTTCTTTAAAGAATTATTCTCGTATATTGGATATGTAACCTCTTTGCCATTAAAGGCATTAAAGGGAGACTAATAAGAAAAGAACCTATCTTTCAATAGGAACTTTTCTTATTAGTCAAAAACATTGTATTTTTATCGGAATAGTGAAACAATAGAGAGGTAGCTTCATATAATCATAATGACAAAATGAACGGTTTATGAATCGAACATAAAGGAGATTATAGTATGGCACTCTCATTTGTTGAAACAGAAAAACAATTTTTTATTATTGAACAACTAAATAAATTGATTCCGAAGTTCATGGAAAGGGAGCATCAACTAAGTGAATTAGGATCATTTCCGTATGAAAATATAAATGATTTGAAAAATATCGGATATACGAAATTAACGTTACCGAAGGAATTTGGTGGTAGTGCGATTTCTTTATATGACTTCGTTTTATTTCAAGAGAAAATCGCGGAAGGCTGCGGAGCAACTGCATTATCGATTGGCTGGCATCTTGGTATTGTGAAAGAGCTAGCGGAAAATCGCTCTTGGAATGATGAGATGTTCAAATGGTTTTGCGAAGAAGTGCGTAATGGGGCGCTCTTTAATAGGGCAGCAACAGAACCAAAGACAGGGAGTCCGACGCGTGGCGGCAAACCAGAAACAATAGCGGTTCAACAAGGCGAGAAGTGGGTTATAAATGGAAGGAAAACTTTTACAACGATGGCGCCAATACTTGATTATTTTATTATTTCAGCAAGTATTGAAGGCCGAGAAGAAGTTGGAGAATTTGTCATTCCAAGAAATACACTCGGTGTATCCATTGAAGAAACGTGGGATAGCGTCGCGATGCGAGGGACTGCTAGTCATGACCTTGTCTTACAAAATGTAGAGATAGAAAGTCGCTTTTTTACAGATGTAAAGGACGGAAAAGTAAAACAAAAGGGTATTGGCTGGTTGCTACATATACCAGCATGTTATTTAGGAATTGCACAATCAGCAAGAAATTATGCAGTTCAGTTTGCGGGATCATACAAACCAAATAGTTTAAACCATTCTATTAGTTTATTACCGAATGTTAGAAGATTAGTTGGAGAATTAGAACTCGAGCTTATGCAAGCTCGCGTCTTTTTATATCAAATTGCGAAAAAATACGATGAGGCAGAAGATAAACTGTCACTACAAGTAGAGCTGGCAGCAGTGAAATACGCCGTAACAAATGCGGCGATATCCATAGTGGATAAATCAATGCGCATCGTAGGAGCAAAAAGTTTATCAGAAAAAAATCCGCTTCATCGTTATTATTTAAACGTTAGAGCAGGACTACACAATCCGCCGATGGATGATGCAACACTATCTATGTTGGCGGATGCGGCGTTTCGGTCGTAGGTTTAAAAACATACTAGCAAGAGAAAGAAGATCCTATTGTTGGATCTTCTTTTTTTATAAAAATTAATAGAAAGGGAATTCTATTAAATTAGTAATCATATTACTTAAAAATTAAGCGTAAGAATATAGTAAATGAAGGGAGATATAAAATGAATAAAGTGAAACTGAAAGTATTTCATATAAAGTATGTAATGATATGTATTTTATTCACGATTATATGTATTCTCACTTCATTCTTCATTTCTAGTAATTCAAACGTATTTAAATCTTATTATGTTAATCAATTATTAGGAACGAATTCTACGAAAGGCCTTATGTATATGATAGGCAGCGAAAATCGTTATTTTGCAGAAGAATTTCATAAAGAAAAAGGACGAGCGTCTTTGGAATCTTTTTTACTTTCACTTTCTACAAATATTAATGTAAATGACCTTCGAAGCTTATTAACTCGAGAACTTCCAAATATGAATCAATTTTATTCGGAAATATTAATTGCCGGGGAAGGAACAGATTATACGAACATTCCTGAAGAATCCAGCATTCCTTTAGAGAATATTCAAGATAAAGGTACTGCTGTTAAACATCCAAAAAGTGAGAAAGAAAACAATTCAAATACACAAAATAACGGCGAAAATAAAGTTTTTATTTATCATACACATAGTTGGGAGTCGTTTATTCCTCTCATTCCAGGTGCTACTAAACCTGATGATGCCTCTAGTACAAATAATGAAGTGAATATTACGTTTGTCGGAAACTATTTAAAACAAAAGTTAGAAGAAAAAGGAATAGGCGTTTCACATGATACGACAAATATGAGGGACTTTCTGCGAAATAAAAATTTAAACTGGGCCCAATCTTACAAAGGATCTCGTCAAATATTACAAGAAAAATTAGCACAAGATAAAAATATTATGTTTCCTATTGATCTTCATAGGGACGATGCACGAAAAAATATTACGAAGAAAACGATTAATGGAAAGGATTATGCACGACTCTATTTTATTTTAGGTCGAGAAAATCCTAACTATGAAAAAAATAAAAAAATAGTAACGGCAATCAATTCATATTTAGACGAGAAGTATTACGGTTTAAGCCGAGGCATTTTTATTAAAGATCGTAAAAGCGGGAACGGAGTATATAATCAAGACCTTTCTCCAAATGCATTACTTATTGAAATGGGAGGGGTAGATAATACACCAGAAGAACTGTATGCTTCCGTAGACGCATTAGTAGAAGCCTTTAGCCACTATTATAATGAAGTGGTTAAGAAAAATAACTAAATATAGCGGAGAAATTTAGTGTTTTTGTAAAATGAAAAGGAGTGACACCTAGTTAGGCGTTCTAGGGGGTTACTCCTTTTTTGTAGAATATGAAAAATATAAGATTACCAATACATGTTATCAATTGAAAAAATCTTTCTTTTCATTCTTCTTTTTATCGTTTTATAGGAGAATGCTATGCTTCTTATTTCACCTACTGTATAATAAGAAAAAAGCACGAAAAGAGGTCATCTCATGCTAGAGGTTATTGCAACATGTTTAGAAGATGTAAAACGAATTGAACGAGCTGGCGGGAAGCGAATTGAATTAATTTCATCTTATACAGAAGGCGGTTTGACGCCGAGTTATGCATTTATTAAAAAAGCGGTAGAAGCAGTACATATACCGATTCACGTTATGATTCGCCCGCATGCGAAGTCTTTTACATATACGGAAGAAGAAATTGAAATGATGAAAGAAGATATTGTAGTTGCTCAGAAATTAGGAGTAGCTGGTGTTGTATTAGGTGTATTAAATGAAAAGAATGAAGTGGATGAAGAGAAACTAGCGAATTTATTATCTGTGGTAGATGGGATAAATGTTACATATCACCGTGCAATAGACGACATAGAAAATCCAGTAGAAGCGATGAGAACTTTAAAGAAGTTTCATAAAGTGACTCACGTTTTAACTTCAGGTGGACAAGGAAATATAGTGGAGAATATCCCGGTGCTTACAGAAATGCAAAAGGTAAGCGATGGTCAAATTCAGCTTGTAGTTGGAGCTGGCGTGACGAAAGAAAATATAAAGCAATTGCTAGATGAAACTGGCATTTCGCAAGCTCATGTTGGTACAGCCGTAAGAGAAGGGAAATCATGTTTTGCTGAAATTGATCTTAATTTAGTACAAGAATTAGTTCAAATCATAAAATAAATGCGTAAGAAAGAGGAGAAATGATGAAGGAAAATACGAAGAAAGAATTATTCTCATGGGCTAAAACGATAGGATTTACCCTTGTATTAATCGCAATTATTCGCGGTGTATTATTTACACCGTCATTAGTACAAGGCGAATCGATGATGCCTACACTAGAAAATAATGAACGAGTTCTCGTAAATAAGATTGGTTATAGTATAAGTGGATTAGAACGCTTTGATATTATCGTCTTCCACGGAAAAGAAGGATACGATTTAGTAAAACGAGTAATTGGTTTACCAGGCGATACAGTTGAGTATAAAAATGATGTTTTATATGTAAACGGAAAAGCGATGGAAGAACCATATTTAAAAGAGTTTAAAGAAAAAGCAGCAGGCCGTGTGTTAACTCCAGACTTTACGTTAGAACAAATCACAGGAAAAACGAAAGTGCCAGAAGGCCAAGTGTTTGTTTTAGGAGATAATCGTGAAGTTTCTAAAGACGGTCGTATGTTTGGATTTATTTCAGAAGATGAAATTGTCGGAAAAGGACAAGCTGTTTTCTGGCCGTTGAAACAAGTGAGAGCGTTATAAAGAAAAAGTATGGGAGAAATATTCTTCCATACTTTTTTTATGCCTATTTATTTAAATGTTTGGTTTTGCCATAACTTGAGCTTTTGAAAGAGAACCATCATTATTTCTAAATTTCATTTTGTATTCACTTTACATAAAGGTTAAGTAGCTGAAAAATATATTGTTAAAATTGAAAGAATATTTTATAATTTTAAATTATATGTTTGTTTCAGAAAATGGAATTTAAGTTCCGGAATTCGGAACAAGAAGGAGATAGAATGATTATAAATAAAACGGCAGTTAAGACAATGGATATTTTAGAGTTGTTTTATGAGCATGAAGAGCTAAGTTTAACAGAGATGGTTCAGCTTACAAGTATGCCGAAAACATCTGTTTATCGTTTAATTGGCTCGTTAGAAGAAATGGAGTTTTTACAAAAAAACGAAAAGGGGAAATATCGTTTAGGAGTCGTGTTTTTACGGTTCGGTCAACTTGTTTCACAAAGACTATCCGTAAGAAATATTGCGATTCCATATATGAAAGAGCTTAGAGATAGTTTAGGGCAGGCAGTTAATTTAATTATTCAAGATGGTAATGATGCGATTTATGTGGAAAAGATGGAAGGTGCTCAACCTGTACGTGTGTATACGGCGGTTGGAAGAAGAGCGCCACTTTATGCGGGTGCATGTCCGAGAATTTTATTATCGTATTTCTCTGAGGAAGAAAAACGAAAATACATAGAGGAAACGGATTTAAAGCAATTTGCAGATGGAACAATTGTAGATAAGAAACAATTGCTAGAAGTGTTACAAATGGCAAAAAAGGAAGGACATACAATTAGCTACTCTGAGTTAGAAAATCATACAGCAGCTATAGCAGCGCCCATTTTCGCAAATGATGGAACGGTTGTAGCAGGCATTAGTATTTCTGGATTAGCAATTGAGTACAGCGAAAGTAACATTCCATATTTTATCGCTAAGGTGAAAGAGACAGCGAATCGCATTTCGAAAGAACTCGGCTTTTTGGCATAGAAAGAGGGAGTAGGATGAAATTTTCTGCGTTAGGGGATCAAGCAATTATTGTTACATTTGGTGAGGAAATCGGGATGGATGTATATGAAAAAGTACAACGATTATTTCAAGTGTTGCAGCAACATCCGTTTACAGGAATGATCGAATGCGTTCCGTCGTTTACTTCATTAGCTGTTTACTATGATTTGTATGAAGTATGGAAGGAAAATGATAGAAAGATAAGACCGTATGATTACGTATGCCAATACATAACTGGAATGTTACATACGTATAAGGAAGAGCTGAAACGAGATGTGAAACATATTTCTATACCTGTTTGTTACGGGGGAGAATATGGACCTGATTTAGAAGAGGTCGCACATTATCACGGTTTACAAGTAGAAGATGTGATTCGCATACATAGTGAAACAACGTATTTTGTGTATATGTTAGGTTTTACACCAGGGTTCCCGTATTTAGGAGGACTATCAAAAGAACTAGAAACGCCTAGAAAAGAAACACCGCGGTTACAAATCTCTCCTGGTTCGGTAGGAATCGGCGGAAATCAAACAGGTATATATCCGCTTGAAACACCGGGTGGATGGAATATTATTGGCCGAACACCAATCTCCTTATTTAATCCAGAAGAAGAAACACCAACATATATTCAAAGCGGTATGTACTTAAGATTTATCCCGATAACGAAGGAAGAGTACATATCACTTGAGGGGGCCAAAGAATGGATGTAGAAGTTTTGCATGCAGGGATGTTTACAACAGTCCAAGATTTAGGGCGAACTCATTATCAACAATACGGTGTACCAGTTGGCGGGGCCATGGATCAAAGTGCACTTCAGATAATTAATATGTTAGTCGGTAATGAAGAGAATGAAGCGGGACTCGAAATGACAATTAGGGGACCTAAATTGTTAATAAAGAAAACGACTTTACTTGCGATTGGCGGAGCGGATATGGAACCGTTACTAAATGGGGAGCGTATTCCATTGTGGCGTCCCATTTTAGCAGAAGAAGGTAGCATGCTTTGTTTCGGAAAAGTGAAAAGTGGTTGCAGAGCGTATGTAACTTTTGCCGGTGGTATACAGATTGATCGCATAATGGGAAGTAAAAGTACTTACATACGTGCAGCGATTGGTGGTATTGAAGGGAGAATGCTGAAAAAAGGAGATTATTTTCAAATTGGTACGCACACAGAAATGGCGAGTCGTTTTATTCAAGACTTAAAAAAGAGAGAGCAAATCAAAACGAACTGGGCAATTAGCAACAGCATACGGCCAAAGTATAAGAAATATCCTAAGCTTCGCGTCATAACTAATTTTGAATATGATCAATTTACAGAAGAAAGTAAAAAGGCATTTTTTACGAAAGAGTACAAAGTATCTAATTACGCTGATCGTATGGGCTATAGAGTTGAAGGAGAAGTTTTAAATAGAGTGGAAGAAAAAGAGATTTTATCGAGTCCTGTTACATTCGGAACGATTCAAGTGCCGAATGGTGGACAGCCGATTATATTAATGGCAGATAGGCAAACGACGGGCGGATATCCAAGAATGGGAAATATCATTTCAGTAGATTTACCTCTTCTTGCACAGTTAAAACCAGGGGACTATGTTTCATTTGAGAAAATTACACTTGAAGAAGCGGAACAATTGTACATAGAACAAGAAATCAATAGGAATCTATTAAAGAAATTCATCGCTTTACGAAGCTGACATTAGGAGGGTAATATCGTGACGGCAATCGATTTAAACTGTGATTTAGGAGAAAGTTTTGGAGCTTATAAAATGGGGAATGATGATGAAATTCTTCCGTTCGTTTCCTCTATAAACGTTGCCTGTGGTTTTCATGCGGGTGATCCGACTGTAATGAGGAAAACAGTCGAAAAGGCACTGCAGCATAACGTAGCAATTGGCGCGCATCCTGGTTTTCCTGATTTAATTGGATTTGGAAGAAGAAATATGAACGTTTCACCAAATGAAGTATACGACTATGTATTGTATCAAACCGGTGCATTAGGCGCTTTTGTGAAAGCAGCAGGCGGGAAGATGCATCATGTGAAACCGCACGGTGCCCTATATAATATGGCGGCGACTAATCCGGAAATTGCAGATGCAATCGCAAAAGCAATGTATCATAGTAATCCAAATCTATTACTTTACGGATTAGCAAATAGTGAGGCGTTTATACAGGCTACGGAAAAATACAATATAACTCTCGTACAAGAAGCTTTTGCAGATCGTACGTATAAGCAAGATGGGACATTAACGAGCCGTACGGAAGAAAATGCACTTATAAAAAATGAAGACGAAGCAATAAAGCAAGTGCTTCAAATGGTGAAAGAAGGCTACGTAAACGCGGTGAACGGAGAGAAAGTAGCAGTTCACGCACAAACCATTTGTTTGCATGGTGATGGAGAGAAAGCAGTGCAATTTGCGAGGAAAATATACAGAACATTCGAACTTAATGATATTTCTATTTGTGCACCGAAGTAAAAAAATGAGGGGAAGTGTTGGAATTGGTGAAATTAATCGGGATACTACTTGTTGCGGTGGGCTTTTTATTTAGATTGAATACACTTTTAGTAGTTATGGTAGCAGGTATTGTTACGGGTATGGTTTCAGGATTAAGCTTTTATGATGTGATCAGCATGTTCGGTAAATTTTTCATAGAAAATAGATATATGTCTATGCCAATTATATTAACTTTACCGGTAATCGGAATTTTAGAGCGTTACGGTTTAAAAGAAAGAGCAGAAGCACTTATAACGAAATCAAAAGGCGCAACAACTGGAAGAGTATTAATGTCATATTTTACGATAAGAGAATCATCAGCAGCACTTGGACTGAATATTGGTGGTCATGCACAAACAGTAAGACCGCTCGTTGCACCGATGGCAGAAGGGGCTGCGCAAGGTAAATATGGTAAGTTACCTGAAAAGTTAAGAGAAAAAATTAAAGCAAACGCAGCGGCGGCGGAAAATACAGCATGGTTTTTCGGAGAGGATATATTTATCGCGACTGGTGCCATTTTATTAATGAAAGGATTCTTCGATTCAGTAGGTATGCATGTTGGTGTATGGGATATGGCGCTTTGGGGTATTCCAACTGCAATATCAGCACTTATCGTAAGCTGGATCAGATTTAGAAGATTTGATAAATATATAGCAAAAACGATGACATCAAAGGAAAAAGAAGAGAAGGAGGCAATATAAGATGAATATCATTACAATGGATACAATTTATTACGTATTAGGTATAATCGTTGCCTTTATCGCTGTACGTATTGCCTTTGATAGCCAACATCCAAATCGATGGGGGGCTAGCTTGTTTTGGGCGTTATTTGCAGTTACATTTTTATTCGGAAATATAATCCCTTCGTTTTATGTTGGTTGTATCGTGCTCGCTATGGTCGTGTTAGCTTCATTAAACAAAGTAACAAAATCAGAAGAGAAAGAAGTACCAGTACAAGAACGTGTGAAACATGCGGAGAAATTAAAAAATAAAATTTTTATGCCTGCACTATTAATTCCTATTTTTACAATTATCGGTACGTTAACGTTAGGGAAAATCAAATGGGGGAATGTTTCTCTTGTTGATCCAGATAAAGTAACGTTAGTTGCATTAGCACTTGGGGCATTACTTGCATTTGTTGCGGCGATGCGTATTACAAAATCGAAAATAACAACGCCTGTTCAAGAGGGAAGCAGACTATTACAAGCTGTCGGCTGGGCTGTCATTTTACCACAAATGTTAGCAGCACTTGGCGGTATTTTCGCGAAGTCTGGCGTTGGACAAGTTGTTTCAGATTTAGTTGGACAAGTATTACCGACAGAGTATCCGTTCGTTGCTGTTATGGCGTATTGTTTAGGAATGATGCTCTTTACAGTTGTAATGGGAAATGCATTCGCAGCGTTTGCCGTTATTACTGGCGGAATTGGCTTACCTTTAATTGTACAAATGCATGGAGGAAACCCGGCGATTATGGCAGCGCTTGGTATGTTTGCTGGATATTGCGGAACATTGCTTACTCCAATGGCAGCAAACTTTAATATCGTTCCGGCGATGCTTTTAGAGTTAAAAGATAAAAATGCAGTTATTAAAGCACAAGTACCAATAGCTCTTTCCATCTTTATTATCAATATGTTTATTATGTATGGCCTAGTATATCGTTTTTAATTAGGAGGGAAAAACTATGAAAACAGTATTATTAACAGGGTTCGATCCGTTTGGCGGAGAAAGCATTAATCCAGCTTGGGAAGTCGCAAAAAGTTTACATGAAAAAACAGTGGGAGAATACAAGATTATTAGTAAACAAGTACCAACTGTATTTCAAAAATCAATACAAGTTTTAAAAGAATATATAGAAGAACTAAACCCTGAAATGATTATATGTATCGGACAAGCGGGGGGCAGACCAGATATTACGATAGAGCGTGTTGCGATTAACGTTGATGACGCGAGAATTGCTGACAATGAAGGAATTCAGCCGGTAGATGTACCGGTTGTAGAAGAAGGACCAGCTGCCTATTGGTCTACACTTCCGATGAAAGCAATTGTAAAAAGACTGCAAGAAGAAGGTATACCAGCTTCCGTTTCACAAACAGCAGGTACATTCGTTTGTAATCACTTATTCTACGGTCTCATGCATGAACTAGAGAAATATGATAAGAAAATGAAAGGCGGATTTATTCATATTCCGTTTTTACCAGAGCAAGCGAGTAACTATCCGGGTCAACCGAGTATGTCACTTTCTACTATTCGTAAAGGAATAGAACTGGCAGTTGAGGTAACGACGACAGTTGAGGTGGATATAGTGGAAGTTGGGGGTACGACGCATTAAGTAAGATTCTGAGATAGTACCGAAGTGCGTATGTAGTTGTTATTTTTGTTTGGAAGAAGGGTATATCGTTAACTTGATAATGATTGGGTACATTGCATATTTTAAATTCGCCCATTTTCATGTATAATTATTGTAAAAATTGGAGTTTTGGAAATTAGGGGTGGATATCTTGAAAAGTTTTGGTATGTTAGTATTCTCTACTGTGCTTGCAGCGGGGCTATTATATTATAATGCTCAATCCTTTTATAATAGGTTTACTTCTGGAAATACATATTACTGGGTAAACGGTATCCTAGCGGTTATCTTCCTTGTATTCCTGTATAATAATGCAAAAGATATCATCAAGAAAAACTATATAAAATAAGGAAGTTTAAAGAGTTCTTTATACAAAGACAACACCTCCTGTAAACAACTGGTATAATAAGTATAGGAAAATACATAGAGGTGATTTTTGTGCAACAATTTGAAGAAGTACGTTCAATTTTAGAAAAAGCGAAGAAAATTACAGTGTTAACAGGTGCAGGAGCAAGTACGGAAAGTGGTATCCCAGATTTCCGTTCAGCAAATGGATTGTATGCTGATGCGAATGTGGAGATGTATTTATCAAGAGGATATTATAATAGAAATCCGAAAGAATTTTGGAATCATTATAAAGAAATCTTTCAAATTAATACGTTCCATCAATATAAACCAAATCGTGGTCATCGTTTTTTAGCTGAATTAGAAGAACAAGGGAAAGATATTACGATTTTAACGCAAAATATTGACGGTTTACATCAATTAGGTGGTAGTAAACATGTCATTGATTTACATGGAACGCTTCAAACAGCACATTGTCCGAAGTGTAAAGCGGGATATGATTTACAGTATATGATTAATCATGAAGTGCCACGCTGCGAGAAGTGTAATTTCATTTTAAACCCAGACGTTGTGTTATACGGAGATACATTGCCACAATATCAAAATGCGATAACACGTTTATATGAAACAGATGTACTTATCGTTATGGGAACGTCGTTAAAAGTACAACCTGTCGCTTCATTCCCACAAATCGCAAAGAGGGAAATCGGGGCAACGACAATTTTAGTAAATGAAGAGTTAACAGGGCAAGAATATAACTTTGATTTTGTTTTTCAAAATAAGATTGGTGAGTTTGTTGAAGGGTTATCTTCAATGAAATAAGTTATCGAAAAAAAACTGAGGTATCTACCTCAGTTTTTTATTTGAGTAATTACTGTTTAAAACATTTCGATAATGTAGCAACCGCATCTCTATAACCTATAAAAAAGGTTTTGGTTGGCAAAATAGCAAAATAGGAAGAAATGTTTTCTTTAGCGAATACACAATCGTCATAAAGTAAGATAATGTGTAGCTGTTGTAAAGGTTCTATTTGGTTTTGTTTTAAGTATAAAACTAAGTCATTATAAAGTTGTGTACTATACTCACTTACAGACCATTCTAATGAATGCTGACCTACTATGCTAGTCCACCATACTTTAAAACTACACAGTATTTCTTTAAAGGATTCCTCATTACATAATTGAGTGTCAAAAAGCTTCTCATAAAAGATATTATTTTTCTTATAAAAAATTTGTAAATCATATCGGTCGTTAGCAATTTGTTTACGAAGTATATGCCATAATTCTTTGAAATGATCTTCAAAGTCAGTAGAGAAATTTAATTGTTTTGCTATGTAAGGAAACCGCAAATTTTCTTTATTCTCATGTTGGTTAAGATAAATGTTTTGAATATAAATCATAAAGTTTAAACGATATGACGTATTAGTATGAATTGTAAATGAATCTGTCATTTCATTTTCTCCTTAGCAATGTCTTCTATTGTTAGTATACAGAGAAATGTAAATGAATGGCATGAAAAAACAATTGTATACACTCATTCTTTCAGAAAAAAATTCATGTTATGACGAATTAAGGGGAATGGTAATAAATAGGATATAAAATTAAAAAACTGAAAATTAAATCTTTTATTTCTTTAGTAATTAATATAAAATTCTATATATATCATATAAATAAATTTGATACATAATAGTTCTATGTAGAAATGTTAATAGAATGAAGCGAGGGAGCGAAATGAGACAGAAAAAGGAGCAGAAGAAACAATCGAAAAAGAAAAAGACCCATATTCCTTTTCGGTTAAATGTACTATTTTTTATCGTCTTTCTTTTATTTTCAGCTATTATAATTCAATTAGGTAAAGTACAAATCATTGATGGAGAAACATATAGAAATGAAGTGAACAAAAAGGAAGATGTAACGGTAAGCACTCCTGTTCCTAGAGGGAAAATGTTTGATCGGCAAGGTCAAGTGATTGTAAATAACAAACCGCTACGAACCGTTACATATACGAAAATGAAAGGAGTAGATTCGAAAGAAGTTTTACAAGTAGCAAGACAGTTAGCTCAGTTAATAGAAATGTCACCAGAAGATATAGATAAGTTGACAGAAACAGATAAAAAAGATTTTTGGATGCAGTTAAATGAAAAGCGAGCAGCTGCAAAAGTAACAAAAGAAGATGAGAGTAAATTTAGGGAGCAAGAAATAGAAGGAAAAGAATTAGATAAAAAAGTAGAAGAGTTACGCAGGGAAAGAATTACGCAAGAAGAATTAAGCGAACTTTCAAAAGAGGATTTAGAAGTACTAGCAATTAAAAGTAAAATGAATGCGGGATATAAAATGACGCCGCAAATCGTTAAAAAAGATGTAAGTCAAAATGAATACGCAGTCGTAAGTGAAAGATTGGCAAGTTTACCAGGAGTGGATACGACAGTGGACTGGGAACGTGAATACCCAAATGATAAAATACTTCGTTCTATCCTTGGTAGCGTTTCTACTGAAAATGAGGGTTTGCCAAGA
Organism: Bacillus cereus group sp. BcHK124; assembly: GCF_027712065.1. Lineage (NCBI taxonomy): Bacteria > Bacillati > Bacillota > Bacilli > Caryophanales > Bacillaceae > Bacillus > Bacillus cereus group sp. BcHK124. Next base: position 240,758 of record NZ_JAQFPJ010000006.1, on the reverse strand, counting down.
GAACAGTTAGATTATTATTTAGTGCGTGATTATAACCGAAATGACCGTATTGGTAAGAGCTATATCGAGAAACAGTACGAAGATGCATTACATGGAACGAAAGAACAGTCTAAAAATATTACGGATAAAGCAGGAAATATTATTCGGACAGAAAAAGTGACTGAAGGAAAAAGTGGAAATAATTTAATGTTAACAGTAGATATGGAGTTACAGAAAAAAGTAGAGCAAAGCCTTGAAAAGAATTTACGAGCATTTCATTCTGCAGAGCCGATGATGGATCGTGCATTCGTTGTAATGATGAACCCGAAAAACGGTCAAATTTTATCGATGGCAGGAAAGAAAATTGTAAATAAAGATGGCGGGATGCAAATAGAAGACTACGCTTTAGGAACGATGACAAGTTCTTATGAGTTAGGGTCAACTGTGAAAGGGGCTACATTATTAGCCGGTTATCAAACTGACACAATTAAGCCGTATACGCATTTCTTTGATGCACCAATGTATTTTAAAGGAAGCTCCAAGCCGAAGAAATCGTGGAAAGAATTTGGTGATATTGATGATTTAAGAGCTTTACAAGTTTCATCAAACGTTTATATGTTTAACACGGCTTTAAAAATGGCAGGTATAAATTATGTGCCAAACAATCCGCTAGATATTAAAAAAGAGACATTTAATAAAATGCGCTACTACTTTAGACAGTTCGGCTTAGGTGTACCGACTGGAATTGACTTGCCGAATGAATCGATGGGTCAAATGGGTAGAACAGATAACATACCTGGTTTTTTACTTGATTACGTGATTGGACAGTACGATACATATACGCCGCTTCAACTTGCTCAATATATGTCAACAATTGCAAACGGCGGTTACCGAATGAAACCACAAATTGTACAAGAAGTGAGAGAGCAACCACTTAGACCAGAGGATGTAGGAAAAGTTATACGCTCTATTGAACCAGTTATTTTAAATCGAGTGGATATGGACACTTCATATATTAATCATGTAAAAGAAGGATTTAGAAGAGTTTTTCAAGAAACTGACGGAACAGGTACTGCAACGTTTAAAGGATTACCATATAAACCAGCTGGAAAAACGGGAACAGCTGAAACCGTGTATGGTGGAGAAAGTGAAATTGGAAGAGATGAAAACAATAATAGAAAAAAATGTTATAATTTAACTCTTGCCGGTTATGCACCATATGATGCTGATCCAGAAGTAGCTTTTTCAGTTGTTGTACCATGGGTAAATGATGACAAATCAGGAATTAATTCCGCGATTGGTAAAGAGATTTTGGATGCGTATTTTGAATTGAAAACGAAAAGATCGGGTGGAAATCCAGTCCCAGTAGAGCAGCCGAACAAGGCCCAGTAAAAATAATATCACTGCATTGAGACTTATGGTGCAGTGATATATTTTTTGATTTAAAAAGCGTTTGAATAAGGTGGGAATGGATATGAAACAGGAGATTAAGAGAGGTTGGGGGAAATACATACTCTTCGTGTTTGTTTTGGTCGTAGCCTATCATTCTTTTACTTTATGTAAAGTGGAAGGGAAATCGATGCAACCGACTTTATATGAAGAAGACTACGTATTTGTAAATAAAGCAGCGGTACACTTTTCCGATTTAGAGCATGGAGAAATTGTCATTATAAAGGAAGAGGATGAATCAAAATATTATGTGAAACGAGTAATAGGACTTCCTGGTGATGTAATTAACATAACGAATGGATCTGTATATGTGAATGATAAAAAACAAGAAGAACCGTATACAAATAAAGATTTGTTTAATAATACGCAAGTGTTTTATAACTTTCAAAAGACAAAAATCCCGCCAAATAAGTTATTTGTAATGGGCGATAATCGTGAAATTAGTAGAGATAGTCGAAACGGCTTAGGATATATTGAAGAAGATAATATAATAGGAAAAGTGGAATTTGTATATTATCCGTTTTCAAAAATGAAGATCATAGAATAAGTGGGATTATACAAAAACCCACTTATTAAAGTTTCACTTTACCCCGCATTAACGGGCAGTAAGACTCCCACCTCAAAATTCAGATGTGCAAAGGAGTTAGGTGGGAGATCAACTGCCCGTAAAAGCCCGATTGGTTCAACTAATAATAAGTGGGGATGACCCCCCCACTTATTAAAGTTTCACTTTATCTTCTTTAAAAAACCTTTAGGATTAAATGAAATGAAAAATTTATGCTTAGATTCATCGATTATGAAATTGTTATTTTTAGTTAAAAATTCTTCAACCGCTTCCATTGGACCAGGGCCCCAATCAGGAGAAACAGGGTTTCCATTAATAGATGTATCCTCTACAATAATATAACTGCCAGCAGTAACGATAGATTTATAAAGCAACAGTTCTTTTGCGACATGCTCTTTACTATGATCTGAATCTAAAATAACTAAAATCACATCATCTGGTTTGCGCATATTTAATATTGTTTGGACGGCCTGTACAGAAACAGAGGAAGCTGTTAAATACGTAATTCGGTCATGAGATGGACGATTTGGTTGAGGGAATATATCGATAGTAAGAACGTGACCTTTTCCAATTAAATCTAATATAGAAGCTAAATACAATGCGCTACCACCATAACAAGTGCCACATTCAATAATTAAATCTGGTTTTAATTCGTAAATAATTTCTTGATACAAAAAAAGATCAGAGGGAAGTTTGAAAATGGGGACCCCGAGCCAATGCGTATCGTGTAACCAGACTTGACTATCGTAATATTGTTTTAAAAACTCGCTACTTATGTTATCGATTTTGAACACTCCTTTCTGAAACGAAAGTTGTACAATATGATATGTGAAATATAATTATAAGGAGAATGTTTTTTAATAAAAATGAGCAAAATACCTTATTAAAAACCAATTGTTTGTATAATAAAAAAATTAATTCAGCAAGTTCTAATCAAAATGCAATTTAATTATGTAGATGAGAGGAAAAGGAACGTATGTATAAGTACACAATTTGCTTCATTAGAAAAGGAAATGAAATACTCTTATTGAATAGAAATAAAAAGCCGAACATGGGAATGTGGAATGGTGTCGGAGGAAAAATAGAAGAGAATGAAACACCATACAAAGGAATCATTCGAGAAACGCTTGAGGAAACAGGAATAGAGCTTCCAAGTGTAACGTATAAGGGAAATGTTATTTTTAAAGATAAAGATGAGTCTTGGGATCGTGAGGGAATGTATGTGTTCCTTGCTGATTTACCAGATGGAGTGCATATGGACACGCCATTAAGTACGGCGGAAGGATTATTAGAATGGAAAGAAATTGATTGGATATTGAATTGTGAAAATAGAGGTGTGGTTAGCAATTTACAAAGCTATTTACCAATCATATTAAAAGAAGAACATAAGTTAGAGCATATATTTACATATGATAACCGGAATATTATTAATTACACAACTGCATGTTTGACGGAAGATGATGCGAACAAGCGGTATGAAAAACAACTTGTTTCTCAATAGAAAAAGTATGAAAATAATCACTTTTATAATCTAGTAGAGATTATTTTAATAGAGCAATCAGCATTTTTATGTTGATTGCTCTCATTATTTAACTGAGAAAAAGACATGTTTAAAGTGCCCCTTATTATATGTCTATAACTTTATTGTGTAACATAATTTTAAATATAGTTTGTACATTGAATAACTTGCTATGGTTCTCTATTAATCTTTCACAATTGTCTAAGCGGTTATTAGATTGCTAGCATAGAATATATTGTCTTCTGCAATTTTAGGAAGATAATCCTATAAAATTTTAGGAGGAATATACTATGGAAATAGAAAACCAACAAGTAGATCCAGTATTTGAAAATCTATGTCAACGATTTTTTGATATTCTAGGTGGTACTGATCACTCGATTGATCCAGGACCTGTATGTACTGTAACTCGAACTAGAATATTTGATGAAACAGTATTAGGAAGAAAATCAAATTCGCCTTTGGTGAATTATCAATTTTTTTCGTTTGAATCTCTTGATGAATCAGGAAATGCACTTTGTTTAGGGGAAACTGCAGCTTTTGAAAATCAGGTTGAACAAGTCCTTTCTAATCTTCGTGATCGCGGTATTATCGTATCAGGTTTGCACAATCACTGGATAAATGAAAATCCCCGTTTATTTTATATTCACTGGGAATCGATAGATGATCCTATTGCATTTGCGAGAAAATCAAGAGAATCTATTGATTTCTTAGGTCCAGTATTACCACCAGATTTGCCACCACCTGTAGTATCTCCAGAATTTCAAGCATTATGTGATGAATTTACTGCTACGCTAGGTGGTGACGGTGAAATTGAAACAGGGCCTGTATGTTTTGTTATGCGGAATGTGAATTTTGGAGCGACTATCTTTGGAAGACCTGCAAATTCACCTCTTGTGGGACATCAACTTTTTTCGTTCGAATCCCTCGATCCATCCGAAGTTGCACTTTGTTTAGGTGAAACGGCAACGACTCAAGATCAGACTGATCAACTAATCTCACAACTTCTGAGATTTGGCTTTAAAGTATCGGCATTTCACAATCATTGGCTAGATGATAATCCTCATTTAATATATGTTCACTGGGAATCGGTAGAAGATCCTATTGCATTTGCGAGAAAAACGAAAAATGCGATTGCGTTTTTGGGCTAGTTTTAATAAGTTAATTTAACTTAAAAGAACTTGCTATTTTATAATGATTGGCAGAGTCGTGACCGCTTTTTCGCAGCAAATGTACCATTTGTCATGGAAGCAATGTGATATATTTGTATTGTGAGCGGCGGTGGAAAACATTGCTCATAAAATTCCTTATAACTGAAAATGGATTGTCATAACCGGTGGCGATGGTTGTAGAATGAATGAATAGTTGTTTTTGATTTCACATTTAATTGCAATTCACGTTGTGTATACGGAGAAGGGGGTTTGTTCTTCTAACTATTTAATAAAGTATGTAATGAAGAAGAATTTCACAATATTAGGTAGTTGAAAGAAGAATGAAACTTCATGTGTCGTATTTGAATTACAATATAATTAGTAAATAAAAAGTATCCAGGGAGGATACTTTTTATTTTGGAGGAAAGTGAAAGTAGTAGGAAACAAGAATGTAGTATCAGCTAATTTTTGGGATAAGGGTGATACAGTTGAATTTAATTGTGAAGGGAAAGTTATGACTCAAGCTATTATCAAATGTATAAAAAAATGGGCGAAATTAAAGTGCCGTTTTTATTTTGATTAAAATAATATTAATGATGATTGTAGGCGCAACCTTTACATGGTTAGCGTCTGATTTGTTGTAAAGGGAAGATGGGTAGAAAAAATAGACTAGTAAACAAGCTGTTATTGACTTTTAAACATAGAATAAGATGATTCTTATTAAAAAGAGGGGGGAATTATAGTTATGGGATGTAATAATAATTTCAGACGCTTTCGAAATTGTAATAGATTTTGGGATGATTTAATGTTTTGCAGATGCGAACATAGAGACTGTGATGAATGTCGTTGTAAACGTATCCGTGATTGTGATTGTGATAAATGTCGTCGTAGAAGTAACCATGATCGTGACTGTGATCGTGATGAACGTAAAGAGTGGTAAATTCCTTTGGAAGAGTGCTTTGAAGAAAAGCACTCTTTTTTTATTTAGTATTCTATATAATATTTCTTAATAGTGTAGTGTTGCTTTACAGCAAAGTATGAAATTTGCATTTTTATATAAAAATTATTAAATTGATCGGTTTTCCTGACAATTCTTGAGAAAAAAACTAATAGTATATTTTTACCATTTTTTACTGTAATATGAAGGTGCGCTTAAAAATATAGGAGAAAGCGCTTATCACAAGGGATGGGAGTTGTTATGATGAAAGTCGCAAAGAAAAAAATAGTACCGTTGTTATTAGTAGGCGGAATACTAGCTGGGGGAGGCATTGTAGCTGAAACTGCGTATGGGGCTGAAACGGAAGTTCTTCAGCCTAAGTCAGTAGAGTATGAGATTCAGATGATGAAAGATAGTGGCATGACGTTGGAACAGGTAAAACAATTTGTTGAAATTTCTAAAGAAGGAAAAGAGTTTTTCGAAAAAGATGCGAAAATTAAAGCGGAAAACGATTTGAAAGAGATTGATGAGTTAAAAACAACACATCCAGAAGAAGCGAAAGAATTGTATTCTAAAATTGATGATCCTGCATATAGTCAAAATGAATTAAATGGTCTTGTTGCGTTAGCAGGATCTGCTTTAGGTACAAAAGGGGATGTTTTAGTTAGTTATGAAATTAATTCTGGAAGTTCTTCTATCGGTGTAGGACACACAGCGATCGTATCAAAAGATAGTAGTCGTACAATAGAATCATTTGCAAAAAGTTGGAGCCCAACTGGTAAAGATGGAGTCCAATATTACCCTAATACATGGAAAGGCCGTTCTAAAGTTTATGGTCTATGGGTGAAGGGAGCTAACAATACAAAATATTTAAATGCAGCTTCATATGCTCAGGGGCAAATTGGAAAAGGGTATAATTGGTCATTCTTCGATAAAAATAGAACGGATAAGTTTTATTGTTCTCAATTGGCATGGCGTTCTTGGAAAAATCAGGGTATTGATATTGATAATGTTACTTGGGATACTGTTGTTACACCTATGGAATTAGTAAAATCATCAAATACTACTATTTTCTATTCTAATTGATAAACAATATTTTATAGAGCAATCGGCATTTATTTGTCGATTGCTTTCACTATATATGTGAGGTGATTACATGCTAAAGAAATATATTTCCTTAGTCAAAGTTATAATATGTACAATGTTTCTTTTTGTAGGTTGTTCTAAAAATGTTAATGGTGGTAAAGAACTTAAAAATATTCAACAAGCGGACTATCTAGTATCCTATTCAAATGCAATGAAAGATGGTGGTTACATATATGCATATGATAAGAAAGGAAATACGATTAGTAAAATGGAAGTAGATGGTCAAAGTATGATGAGCAATGCAAAAGATGAAAAGGGATACTACTTTTCATCAAATAGAAATAACAATCATTATGTAATAAATAAGACAGGCAAGGTACAAGGGATCAATAGACCTAAAGAATTACAGGATGTAAACGCAGGGGCATATTTCATCCATGCAGAACAAGGATATGTATATTATGATGTGAATATTGGATTGGTAGACGAAAAGAAGGGATATACAAGTGAACTTGTATATTGGAAAGATAGTGACAAAAGGCAAGAGAGTGTAGAACTAAAGGGAACGATTCAAGGTGCGCATATTATTGAGAATCATATATACGCATTTTCACAAACGCTAGACAAAGTATATATTTCAGAAATAGATTTGGTCACAAATAAAAAAACAAACGAATTTGAAATTCCTAATGAAAATGTGTATTTTGCACCAACTGCTCAAAAAATAATTTTTCAAAAGTATAAAGATAAACTAATACTCGCATTAAGTGATAATGTAAATCAAAAGTTACCACCTAAATTAATTATGGTAAATACAAAGACTAGAGTAATAGAAAAAGAAACAATATTAGACGAAAAGCAATTCATACCTGTTCTAGTGCAGGTGATTGATAATAAGGTGTATATTTTAAATAACGATGAAAAAGTGAAAGAGCTAGATGAGAACTTGAACATCATACGTACATATTCATTACAAAGTGACAAAAATACAAAAATCAATAGAGAGGATAAAGGGATTTCAGATATACAAGTACATGGTAATAAGGTGTATATCTTATACAAAGATATGAATCCAAAGAGTAAAACGAAACAATTGACAGCTGAGATTGAAGGATATGATCTATTAACTGGAGCTAGTATTGAAAAGACTACTTTAAAATTAGCTGAAAAATGGGATGATATTACTTTTCTCGTATTGAAAGAGTAAATAAAATGATGTGAAGGAGATAACTTAAATTATGGCATTCAAAAGTGAGGAAGAACTGAATAAAGCTTTCGAGGCAGTTAAAGCGAATCTAGCAATAGAAGGTAGGATTATTACAAAAAAAGAAATGGAAAAAATCAACAAATAGAAGGTGACAGGAAAATAGCGCACGAGCAACTTATTACATTAGCTGATGCGATTGCGAGATGTGAACTTACTTAACAATCTAAAAGGCACCACAAACTTTTGCTAAATAAACGGGAAAAAAGAGATGTTAGATCCAACTCTCAGACTGTAGACAAACTATTTTTTTGAGGGTTCAGATGCTAAAAAATAGTTTGTCTTTTTCTTTATGGATAATTTATCCAACAATATATATACGTAGTACGTTCTATGGTACAATTTACTATAAGTGAGGAAGGTGTCTTATGAAAATATCTGTTTATGTTGCAAGTGCATTTAGCAAGGATCATAAAGGCGGAAATAAAGCAGGAGTGGTATTTATGGAGAATCCATTGACCACTACTCAAAAAATGGAAATAGCCAAAGAACTGGGCTATGCGGAAACCGCATTTATATCAGAATCTGAAGTTGCTGATTATAAAATTGAGTATTTTACACCAAAAGAGGAAGTCGATTTATGTGGTCATGCGACAATTGGCTCTTTCGCGATACTGATGCATGTAAATAAACTTTTCAGGAATCGCTATACGATTGAAACGAACAGTGGTGTTCTGACTATTACCATAAAAGATGACATCATATTCATGGAACAAAACGAACCGATATTCTATGATATTATATCTCCAAATGAGTTTATCGACTGCTTTGATAGTAAAGCTATAGACAATACATACCCAATTCAAATTGTCTCCACGGGCTTAAAAGATATTTTAGTTCCTATAAAAAGCGAAACACAATTGCATACACTGGAACCTAATTTTGAAAAAATTAAAGAAATTAGCAAGTATTATAATGTTGTAGGGATGCATCTATATACTTTTAATGACAATCGAATTATATGCAGAAACTTTGCGCCACTATACGACATTAATGAAGAAGCAGCGACTGGAACTTCAAACGGTGCATTAGCTTGCTACCTTTATGAACAGCACTACTTACAAAAAGAAGTCTATGTATTTGAACAAGGTTATTCTTTACACTCGCCTTCTGAAATATTAGTTAAATTAGCAACCGATAGCAAGAATAAAATAGAAAAGGTTTATGTTGGTGGCAAAGGCTATTACTGTGAAACGAAGTATTTAACTGTAGAAAATATTGAGTGAAAATAAAAAAGAGATGGATCTACCATCTCTTTTTCATATGCTCCATGATTAACTGCGAATCGCCTTAATCAGAAAACGATGTTGCGTCACATCAAAATACCCTTTTTGTAAGATGACTTTATGTATACGATATAATTCCTCATAATACCTTTCGACAGTAAAATCAGGAATTTGCCATGGAATCGCTTTTAAATAATAGAGGATAGCGCCAACATCATAAAAGCGTTGGAAAGGGAATGCTTCTTTTGCTTCTAAGATAGTAAATCCATTTTCCTGTAGTTCATTACATGCCGCTTCAAGAGACCAACTTGCAAATTCGTTATTTAGCGGTGCGTTAAACTGCTCATTTAGTTCCGCACAATCGAGACCACCGACTTGTTGTGTAAGAAATGTTCCATTAGGAGAAAGTATTCTATTTACCTCAGAAGCAGAATAGGATTCATGTTGATTCATAATGAAATCAAACTGCCCATCTTGAAATGGTAATGCAGTATCATCAGTTACTTCTAAAACGGTAACCCCTAAAGGCTCTAATTTCTTTCGAGCAATTGGCAAGTTTGGAGCATAGCCCTCAGTCGCATAAATAGTTGGCGGGAATGGTTGTAACATAGATAAAAACTCTCCGCCACCAGTACCCATATCGAGCATTGATTTAGCACGCTGCATAAGCTGATAAGCAGTGCTACCATACGACCATGATAAAGGCTCGCTCTTCATTCGGCCCGTTTCTGAAATGAAAGAAAAATCCCAACCGCTAAAATGTGTATTAGCACTTTCTAATAAAGTTAAAAATAATGGATCACGTTTCATAATTGTATCCTCCTATTTTGTAAGTAAATGATATGGTGAGAAAAGAAAAAAGGAGGACCTCTTATGAAAGGGGAACGGTTTTACGTTTCGTGCTCGAATAGATTCATATACATTCGCTCCTTGTGAGAATGATAATTTATATATTCGGGATAAGTAAGTGAAAGTCCTTTGAATTTGTGAGGGAAGGTTATGCTCTTCAATAATTGGGCCATTAAATGAAATAGTGCAATACGTATTGATTACATGCATTTTAACGTTTTTGAATTTTCTTGAATTATCCTCTTGAACCTCTAGTTACTTTAGGTTTTATAATGAATTTATAATTTTAATAGGGGGATTTAGATGAAAAAGGATAAAAAGTTTTCTATCGGAGAATTCTCAGAAAAAACGGGAATACCAATTCCTACTTTGCATTATTATGATGGAATCGGGTTATTACAACCTGAAAAGAATCCTTCTTCAGGGCACCGCATTTATAAGTATCAAGATATTATAACCTTACAAAAAATTATAAGTTTAAAATTTCTAGGCTATAGTCTAGATAAAGTCGCTAATTTGTTACACGAATCAAGTTTTGGTGTTGATTTGAATGAAAGTTTGTCTCTCCATTTGCAAGTGTTAGAAAGAGAAAAAGAACAAATTGGGCAATCAATACAAGCAATTAAAAGAGTAATGAAGTTAGTCGAAGCGGAAGAAGAGGTAGATAGTAGGGTATTATTTAGTCTTATTTACGGTATGAATACAGAACATACACATAAAGAATGGATGGAACGTCATGAGTTAACGGATATCGTGGAAGAATTATCAAAGAAACGAGAAGAAGATAAAATTGCTTTGGATAAAACATTTATTCAATTGTCTAAAAAGGTTAAACAATTATATGGTAAACCAGTCGAGGACTTGAAAGTACAAGAGATGGTAAAGGAATATATAGAAGAGTCTTTTTCATTTCTTAGTGAAGATTTGATACAAAAGTTAGCTAATACTAGTGTGGGAGAACTGGATATGCAAGAACTTGAAAATATGATACCTTCGCCTTTCGCAGAAGATGAACAAAAATGGCTTAATGAAGCGATGGAATATTATATGAAGCAAGTAGAAATGGAAGAGGGATAGATTTTATGAATGTTTAGCTTCATCGAAATAATGCTGTAGACTTTTCATTGAATAAGGGTAGAATTGCGTTTATTATTGGTTCATTCAAAAGAAAGAACCGCTTATACTTCATTTTTGAAGCATAAGCGGTTTTGTTTAAAATACTCAAAAACAAAAATCCTTTGGTAAAGTATCATTTTTTATTACCGTTCTCAACTCGTTTTTTTACCCCGGCGGTTAAATAAAAACAATCTTTATTTTTTAATCGACAACCCATAAACTAACGTCTCACTCGGAGTCGTAATACTAAAACCTGTTGTTTTATAATCAAGCTTCACCGTATCACCAGTGTAGTCTTTCGTGAATGAATCCATTTGTACAATAAAGTCAGCATCTTCATATACAACATCATCTGCAACATATGTATCCCAAATTAAATCGACATCAACGAATATACTACAAGAGTTTGTCATTGTCCCTCTAATGCGAATGATCTTTTTGTCTTCACGTTCTAATCTATGTATAGCTGCTTTTGCTTCATCAGTAATGCGAATGTTCATGATATCCCAACCTTTATTTATATTTCCTTTATTATTGCAAAAACAGAAGAAATAGGGAAGTAAATAAAAAACGAGCAAACAAATTTGTTTGCTCGTCTCCCTTTATTTCAGTTCACATTTATCAAGTGGAATCACTTTCGTTTTTTTCGTGAATTTATATCCTAACCAAAGTACTAAGAAGAGTGGTAAACCGATGTAAGAAACGAGTACACCGTTCCAGTCGATTGATTCGCCCATAAATGCGCCGTAGTTTTGTCCTAAAATTACGATAATACAAAGCGTAAAGGCGAAGAGTGGACCGAATGGGAACCATTTTGCTTTATAAGGTAAGTCTTTTAAATCTTTTCCTTGTGCGATATATGCTTTACGGAAACGGTAATGACTAATTGCAATGCCGACCCATGCGATAAAGCCAGACATTCCAGATGCGTTTAATAACCAAATGTATACAACACCATCACCGAATAAAGAAGCAATGAAAGCGATACTACCGACAATTGATGTTACGATTAATGCGTTAACAGGTACACCGCGGCTATCTAATTTTCCTAAGAATTTTGGTGCTTTTCCTTGGCGAGCTAAATCCCAAAGCATACGAGTTGAAGCATACATACCAGAGTTACCAGCAGACAGTACTGCCGTTAAAATAACAGCGTTCATAACAGAAGCAGCGAAGGCAACGCCCGCTTTTTCAAAAATAAGTGTAAATGGACTTACTGTTACATCACTTGCAGCAAGGCTTTCAGTTGTATAAGGAATTAATAAACCGATAACGAGAATCGCAAGGATATAGAATAAAAGAATACGCCAGAAAATTGAACGAATTGCTTTCGGAATATTGCGTTCTGGATCAGAAGTTTCACCAGCAGCTACCCCAAGTAATTCAGTACCTTGGAATGAGAAACCAGCTGCCATAAATACACCGATAATTGCCATAATACCACCGTTAAATGGTGCATCTGCAACAGTGAAGTTTTTAAATCCAACAGTTTCGCCGCCCATAATTCCGAAAATCATCATGAAACCGACAATTAAAAAGATAATAATAGTAACGACTTTAATAAGTGCGAACCAATATTCAGATTCACCAAATCCTTTAACAGATAAGTAGTTTAAAAGGAAAATAATAGCTAAACATAATCCGCTCCAAATAAGAGAAGGGGTATCAGGGAACCAAAATTTCATAATTAATGTTACAGCCGCTAGTTCAGCAGCAATCGTAATTGCCCAGTTATACCAATAGTTCCATCCAAGTGCAAAGCCAAGTGATGGATCAACAAATTTTGTTGCGTACGTGCTAAAAGATCCAGTAACAGGCATGTAAGCTGCGAGTTCAGCTAGGCTTGTCATTAAAAAGTAAACCATAATTCCGATTGCGGCGTATGCAATTAATGCGCCACCAGGTCCAGCTGAATGGATGACACCACCGCTGGCAAGAAATAGTCCGGTACCAATTGTACCGCCGAGAGAAATCATCGTAAGGTGCCGAGATTTTAGACCGCGTCTTAATTCACCTTTTCCTTTTGTAGTTTCTGTTTTAGAGGTAGCTTGATTCGTTGCGCTATTCATGTTCAACACTCCTTTTCTTGTAAGATAGGAAGGAGCGGGGGAGAAAAATACAAAAAACCGCCAAAGGAATTTGGCGGAACGTTTCACAAATAACCACCCCATCATACCCTTCCGTTAAGATAGCACCCCACGTTTACACGGTAATTTTGTAAACGTGACAGTTCTGTTCCTTTCGGAGACAGCCCCAGCTCATATTTCCAGAGAAGAAATATAAACTTCGGCAACTTTTCCTTTCAAACGGAGTCTAAGACATTCTCTGTGTCTCGTCCGTTTTACTATTAAAAGTCGCAACCTCTACCTCATCGGATTGATGAGGATTTATATATTGCTAAGATTTTTAATATATGGCAATTGTAATGAGTTTCTGAATATATTGCAAGATATTTTGTTAGGAAAAGTCAAAAAATATCGGTTATTGTATAGGAAACGCTTGCAAAACTCCACCCGAACCTACTATTATGTAACAATAAGCAAAGAAAAAATTGTTATACAAATGTTTCGCAAAAAATATTGAAAAACCCTTCAAAAATTAAAAGAAAATTCAGAAAATATAATTCGACATTCATAATAAAGTCATATTTTTTGCTATAATTAGAGTAACGTTTAAGTGAAAAGGGGAAATCAAAATGAAATTAGAAACAGAAAGACTCTATATAGTGCCTTGTACAGAGGAGAGTATACACGTTGCTAACGAGCAAGGATATAATAGTGGTCCGCATATTGTAGGGCATGTTGAAAATGTAAAACAGGATAAGGATTTATTACCTTGGGGCGCCTGGTATGTCATTCGAAAAGAAGATGACATCGTTCTAGGCGATATAGGGTTTAAAGGGAAACCAAATGAGGAACATACAGTAGAAGTTGGTTACGGTTTTATTGAGAAATATTGGAATAAAGGGTATGCAACAGAAGCTGTAAGAGAACTAATAAATTGGGCTTTTCAAACTGGAGAGGTAGAAATGATTATTGCGGAGACACTTCTGGAAAACGAAAGCTCCATTCGTGTATTAGAGAAATTACATATGCAGAGAACTGGCACTACAGAAACGATGATGAATTGGAAATTAGAAAAATAAAAAATACCGCTCGAAGTATATCGGGCGGTATTTTTATCGTTATGGAAGCATTTGTTTTTGATCATTCGGATATCCAGTTGTCGGTGTGTTAGAACGATTGGAATGATTGCGAACAGCAATGAAAATAGAAATAATAACGACAAGACCAATTGCCACGTAAGAAAGTGAAATAATAGTTGGATCCACTTTAAATGTAGTAAGTAGTGTACGAATGTTTGTAAAGATAATAAGGCCACCAACTAATACGCCAAGTAAATGAGAAGGAACGATGCGCACTAACCATGCAGCGATTGGAGCTGCGACAATACCGCCAAGCATTAACGAAAATACCCAAACCCAACTTACTTGTTCCAAGCCGAGTGAGATGAAGAAACCAATTGTTGCAGCGAGTGAGACAGGAAACTCACTCGTATCTACAGATCCGATAACTTTTCTAGCTTCATTTCCTCTTGCTAAAAGTACAGGTGTCGTAATCGGCCCCCAGCCACCACCACCAGTTGAATCAACGAATCCAGCAAATAAGCCAAGTGGAACAAGTTGTTTAGCCGACATACGTTTATTTGAAGTAATAACTTGTTTTTGAATAATGAATCGTAATAAAATATAAACCCCTAAAGTAAATAAAAATACAGAAATGTACGGTTTAATGACATCCCCAGGTAAATTGCTTAAAAAACATGCCCCCACAAATGCGCCAATTGCTCCTGGTAATGTAAGCCTGGAAACGGTGTATTTATCAACGTTCCCAAATTTGAGGTGAGATGCACCAGAAGCTGCGGTTGTAACGACTTCAGCTAAATGAACAGAAGCGGAAGCGACAGCCGGTGCGATACCAAACATTAGTAATAGTGAGGTAGACGTTACCCCGTACGCCATTCCAAGCGCTCCATCGATCAATTGAGCGAAAAATCCAATAATAGCAAATACAATTAATTTCTGCATAAATAATCCCCCTGTAATAGTAAATGAAAAAGGCACTTTTCCCGTATGAGAAAAGTGCCTTTGGTTTTTCCAATCAGCAATAATTAAATTTGTTTTATTATAATACATATTAATCGTATAAATCAACTAGGCTTTAAAGTTTTTTAAATTGAATGAAATAAAAATAAAATATACAATAAAAGGATGGAGAGAAAGGGGAGAAAGACATGTTACGATTTGATCATCTCGTTCACGCAGTACATTGTACACCGGAGGAAGCGGTAAAACAAATGCAGGAGCGTGGATTTCATACTGTACTAGGCGGAGAGCATACAAATTGGGGTACTTGGAATAGTTTATGTTATTTTGATTTATCATATATAGAATTTTTGGCAGTTCAGCATGAAGAAAAAGCGAAGAAAGCAGACAATCCATTAGTACAAGAAACGGTAGTGAAATTACAAGATGGAGAAGGAATGTTACAAATCGCAATTCGAACAGATGCAATTGAAGAACTAGCAGTTAAGTTTAATAAACATGGATTACATACGATAGGACCGTTTGAAGGGAAACGAATGAGAAAAGATGGTCGCCTTTTAGAGTGGAAAATGTTATTTGTAAAGCAAGAAGAGAACGGACCGAAATTGCCTTTCTTTATACAGTGGAATGAAACGGATGAAGAAAGAAGAAACGATTTACGTAACATTGGCACAATCACGGAACATAAAAACAAAGTGCAACAAATTGAAACGATTCATTACGCAGTGAAAAATGTTCGAGAAACAGTGCGGAAATGGAAAGAAGTCATGGAGCTAACTGCAAGCCAGATCGTTAAAAATGAAGAATGGAATGTGGAATGTCAAAGTGTATCGCTTGGCGACATTCAAGTGCAGTTTTGTGAACCAATTGGAGAAGGGCTAGTACTAGAACGATTGAATCATCATGGCGAAAATCCATTTGCAGTGGAGTTTAAAGGTGAAAGTAAACGAGAGCATGAAGTACTAGGTAGTTTGTACATATATTGATAGAGGTGAACGTTGTGGAAGAAATGCTTAGAGAGATAGAGAGAAAACTAGAATGGCCTCGTATTGTAAAGTGTACAGCTATTTCAAAAGGTTTTTCACATGAAGAGAAATATAAAATAGAATTAGAAAACAGAGTAACATATTTTGTGAAAGTATGTGATGCTGTAAACTTTGAACGTAAACAAGAAGAATATACATATATGAAACAATTAGAGTCATTACATATTCCAACGCCTAAGTTAATTCACTTCATAAAACTTGAGGAATTAAATAAATGTGTTCAAGTATTTGAATGGGCCCAAGGTGTAAATGGTGAAGAGGGCTTAAGTAAGCTATCGGCGGAAGAACAGTATCATGCAGGAAGAAAAGCTGGAGAAGTATTAAAGCGAATTCACTCAATTGAAAGAGAAAGTGCAAGTGATAAATGGGAAACATCTAGATGGAATAAATACGAAAGATACGTAGAGGCATTAGCAGATTACGAAGTGGATTTTCTAGATTTGAAGTCAGTATTAACTTTTGTAGAAAATCATAAAGACTTATTAAAAAACCGTCCAATGACATTTTTACACGATGACTTCCATCCAGCAAATAGTATGATTCATAATAAGGAGTTTATCGTTATCGATTTTGGTGGATATGATTTTGGCGATCCGATACACGATTTTTATAACGTAGCGATTTTTACTACAAGAATAAGCAAACCATTTGCGGTTGGACAAGTTCACGGTTATTTCAGAGGGGAACCATCGCTTCATTTTTGGAAATTGTATTCATTATATGCAGCAATGACATTCCCAGCGGATATCGTTTGGACAAACCGAAGCACGCCGCATTTAGTAGATGATATGAAGGAAAGATTAAACGGAATTTTAGATGATCATAATCAATTTTCATCCTATATTCCAAAATGGTATCAATCAAGTGAATGTAATAAATAAAGGAGGAATACATATGGACAAAATTGCGGTAATTTCAGATATACATGGTAATATTCCAGCTTTAGAATCGGTACTGCAAGATATTAAATTGAGAGGAATAAAACGCATAATTTGTCTTGGAGATTTAGTTGGAAAAGGCCCTCATTCTAGTGAAGCAATTGAAATCATTCGTAAAGAATGTGAAGTAGTTGTAATGGGAAACTGGGATGATTTTATAACAAAACCGACTGAATTTGAGGCATTAAAATGGCATCAAAAACAACTATCGGAAGAACAAAATGACTATTTAAGAAGCTTACCATTTTCAATCGAGTTTTATATGAGTGGCAAACTCATTCGTATGTTCCACGCTTCACCGAGAAGTTTATATGAAAGAATTCAACCACATGCCGCAAGAGAAGAGCGAATTAGTATGTTTGAAAACAGTGAGCTCACGGAGAATATAGAAGGAGAAAGAAAACCAGATGTCGTTTGCTACGGTGACGTTCATCAAGCGTTCGTTCAAAATTTCAGAGGGAAAACGTTATGTAATGCTGGTAGCGTTGGAAACCCACTTGAAATTACACAAGCTTCCTATTTAATATTCGAAGGAACTTACAATGAAAAAGAAGCAGCAAGCTTTTCCATTCAACTCGTACGTGTACCGTATGATATTGAATTAGCTATCAGGCTGGCAGAAGAACTCGATATGCCAGAAATAGAGGAATACAAGCAAGAATTACGGACTGCATTGTATCGAGGGTTTAAGGGAAAGTAAACCAATCATAATATATCTATCGTAACTTAAAATATATCAACGATTTTTTCGATATATCGACGATTCGACATAGGATATCGACTTACCGACAAATAGTGACATAAAAGTTAATTATAATTTTGTTATGTAAACTAAATGAAGGTGGGAAATATCATGAACCGAAAACAACGTATAAATGAAATTGCTAATCATATTTTAAAATTAAACTTAACTCACCCAACAAGAGTTGGAGTAAGCGGTATTACAGCATCAGGAAAAACAACATTTGCAAACGAATTCGCGGAAGAAATACACAATCAAAAGTATATGTATAGCCTTTTATTAATAGTTATAATTCTCGTATAATTATATTAGCTTTAGAAAGTGAAAAACGGGGGATAAGGCAATAAGAAACGCAAAAAGGGGAGAAAAAATATAATGAATGAAGTATTAGAATTAAAAGAAGAACTACTACAAATTAAAAATAATAATTATGCTGTACCAGAAGACGTAGATGCATATCCATATGCGCAGTGGATGTTAGATTATATCGGATCACCTGATGCTGAATTACGCGATGATTTAATTTATAGTACGCTTCACACATGGATTACAAATGATGTATTTAGACAAAAAGAATTACGAGGGTTAATGTTACAAGCAATTAGTCCTGATTATTTATTTTATAAAATTGGTGAAAAGGGAACAGATTCTGTTTTTAAACGTGCGTTCTCTGTATTAATTCCGCCACTTATTTTATCTGTTCATGAAAGAGAGCCGTTGTTATCAGAAGAACAACTGTACAGCGTAGCAGAACAAGTGCTGGAATATGTATATTTAGAAGAAGATGTAAGAGGTTATGTAGAAGGAAAAGGGTGGGCACACTCTACTGCGCATGCAGCGGATGCGCTCGATGCGTTAGCACGTACAATACAAAATCGTGAGTTTTCATATGCGATTCTTGCAGCTGTTCGTCAAAAGGTTCGATTAAGTGATTACGTATATGTACACTTTGAAGATGAGAGATTAGTAAAGCCAATTATGTCTTTACGTAACCAAAATCTTTTAACTGAAGAAGAGTGGAGCAATTGGCTACATAGCATAGCAACTGTTGAGGACATCCGACATCCGCAGCATGCTATTTTAGTACAAAATATTAGAACTTTCCTAAGAAGTTTTTATTTCAGAGTTTTAGAGACAGAAGGTAGTACAGCCTTTACAGATGATATATTGGAGACTTTGAAGGGTTTGCGTAGGTATTAAAAAATCACTAGATGCCATTATATATGAGTATGTAAGAAAAGAATAAGATTAAAAAACCGATTATACTTGTAGGATCTCTACAAAAATAATCGGTTTTTTAATTGAATTGAAATTTTAGACTTAACTATACACGAGTGGATTAAATATGTAATTGTGGATGCTCTTCATATAAACTATTGACATACTGTTTTAAATTCTTGATGAATAATAGAATATCTTGACTAGGCATTCTAGCATGTAGAAGATGAAATATATTTCCTTTTCCAATTTCAAATTCATTTGAAGTTAAAGTAATAGGGATATTTCTAAAGATATGCCATGGGAAATATAAGTGTACAAAAGTTTCTCTAAAATATATACCTGATTGACAAATTAGTACTCCATCAGATCCTTTCCCCATATTCCCAAGAACAGATGTATCTAAAAAAGCGATGATCTGTTCTTCTTTTGGAACGATAAATCGTGCCTCAATTGCTTTTAACTTTTTGTCTGAAATATGTGTGTCTACAAATAATCCGTTATCAGGCTCTAATAATTCATTGTACGTTTCAAATAAAGAGCAAATTGATTTTATTTCATTAATTTTTATAATTGGATGTATATCATGTTGTTTTGAAGTTTGGAATGAATTCGTTAGAGCTATAAGTAATTCTTTAAATAATAGTGGGGGATAATCACTCCCGTTAATATTGAAACTTTTTTGTGTATCAAAAGATAAGAAAGCATCTTTATCAATTTCAATTTGTTGCACTTCATTTAATTGTTCCCATTTCATATTTCCTTTACCTAATAACCAATTTTTCCAGTATAAACCCGAACTCGTAAAGTAAACACCATACTTTCCTGATCCGAATAAATTACAACTTAAAAAAGCAATAATTTGATCTTCCGTTGGGATAGAAAAACGTTTTTGGGCAATTGATAAGAAATCTTTAGGAATTCTAGTAACATAAAATCTAGATTGCTGAAACTCTAAACAAATATCAGTTAAACGATTAATATTTATATTCACCTGAATCATTCTCCCTATTATATTTCGTCTCGATATAATAAATTATAAAGTTTTCAGGAAAATATTAACACTTAAAATTACCTTAAATTAAGAAGTAAAGGATTTATAAAGTAAATGTATATTAGGCTAAAATTATGATCTGTATTATGTATTTGGAGTAGTAAAGTCTTGTTATGGTAATAAAAAAGTACATAAAACAAAAACCTCCCAACCATACTAATAAAATGTGTTGGAGGTGAATGTTATGGACGAAAAAGACTTTGAAAAAGTTTACAATGATTACTTACATCAAGGAGAAGAGCAAGCTCAATTTAAAGTAGACCATGAGGTCAATTCAGGAGCAGAACAAATTGTTGCTGTTCGTAAAAATGATGATGG
Organism: Bacillus cereus group sp. BcHK124; assembly: GCF_027712065.1. NCBI lineage: Bacteria > Bacillati > Bacillota > Bacilli > Caryophanales > Bacillaceae > Bacillus > Bacillus cereus group sp. BcHK124. The sequence continues at coordinate 220,199 of NZ_JAQFPJ010000006.1, read as the reverse complement.
TGATTTAATAGCGTTTAAAACAAGTAGCGGAAGAGAATTAGATTATATTATGGCTCTTAGTGAAGCGAAATCAGGGAAGTTAGCTCATGTGGACGTATTTCATAAGTATGGTAGAGATATTATACGAAGTGAACCGGATGGAATAAAAGAAAATAACTTAGATAATTTACCATCTTTTTAAACGGGTAAACCTCAAGAAGAGAATGTTCATTCCAATATTCTCTTCTTTTTTTATAAAGCTTTCCCTACAAATAGAAGGTTCATTTTTATTGTGCAATCATACTTTTAAAGAGTACTCTAAACTTCTCTTTATCTTCTGCTGTAAATGGTTTCGGTCCTTTTGTACGCTTACCGCTTTTTCGAACCATTGCACTTAAATACCGTGTTTGTAACAATTGTTCAATGTTGTCATTCGTATACTTATAGCCTTTATGGTGTAGTACGATACAGCCTTTTGCTAAAGCGAGAGAAGCAAGACCGTAATCTTGGGTTACGATTAAATCTTCTTTTTTTGCTAACTGCATAATGCGGTAATCTGCAGCATCTGCTCCGGAATCAACATAAATTGTTTCCACACCTTTAGGCTGCTGAGCATTAGAATAATGAGAAAAGCTTGTAACGAGGGTTACAGGGATTTCTGCATTTGTAGCTTCAAAAATAATTACATCTTTTACAGGACAAGCATCTGCATCAACGTAGATTTTCATTTGTATCACTCCTATGACTAGGTTCGAGTTGATAATAATGGTAGATTTAGGTTTTGTCAAACTAGGATTTCGTATGTTAACTTACAAAAATTGTATATATTTTAAAAATATGCTAATATGTAATTAATTGAATAACGATAATTTTCAGAAAAGTGGTATGGAATGATTTATAAAGCAGATAACAATGTAAGGGAAAAGTTAGTTGAGATGTTTGGAAATTTCGATAGTACGATTGTACTTTCCTATCTCCAAGGGCATATGGGAAGTGCGTGGGTAGACAATCCTGAAAATCCAACTGTTGCTCAAATAACTGTAGGAATTTTTGTGTTTTATGCCGGGAATCCAAACGCAAAAGAGGCGGAAGAATTACTATATAATCTACCTGATTTTACTCTTGCCATTGTTGATTCGGATGAATGGAAAAAACGGATAGAGACTGTTCACAAAGGATCAATTGAGAAGTTTCAAAGATTTAGATTTAATAAGAACCCCGGCGATTTAGATAAAGAATACATACGGGATATATCGTCTACATTACCCCAAAATTACGAAATGAAAAAAATTGATAAAGATATAGCAAAGGCATCTTCATTTCATGCACTCTCAGAAGATTTTACTAGTCAGTTTGATTCAATAGATGATTTTATTGATAGGGGCGTAGGGTACGCCATTTTAAATGAAGGACAAGTTGTTTCTGCTGCAACATCATTTAGTATATTTGATGATGGAATCGAGATTGAAATTGCGAGCCATCTTGAACATAGAAGAAAAGGCTTAGCTAAGATTGTAGCATCTGCACTTATATTAGATTGTTTAGATAGAGAGAAATATCCTAGTTGGGATGGAGCAAATGCTGAATCTGTTGAACTAGCAAAAAAGCTAGGCTACACTTTTAAAGAACCTTATGATACATATTTTATTCAAATAAAAAAATGAACCAATACAAGTACATAAACTAAAGTGGTTTTTAGTTTATGTACTTATTTAAAAATTAATGAAATTCTATTGACGATATGTAAGGATGCTACTTATTTTCCACAAACCAAAATAGCCTCACGCAAACGAGAAACCCCTTCCTCAATTTGATCAATATTCACTTTTCCATAAGATAAACGAATATAACCATCTTTCGCGCCGAAAATACTCCCCGGCATAAATGCTATTTCTTGTTTTAAGCTTTGCATAATAAGTTGTTTTTCGTTTATCGGTTCTTTTAATTTTCCCCATATGTAAATACCACCAGTAGGATTGGAAAAAGAGATTTTATCATGAAGTTGCTCGTTTAGGGCACGGACGATAACGTCTCTTTTTTCTGCTAATTGTTTTCGTAACGGTACGATATGAGACTGAAATGGTACGGTTTCAAAAAATTGTTGCATAAGCCACTGCGGGAAAATGCTCATACCTAATTCCATTTGATGTCGTGCGTCAGATAACCTTTCTACTACCGATTGCGGGGCGACAAGCCAGCCGACTCGTAATCCTGGTGCAATCATTTTTGATAAAGAATGTACATAGATGACTGTTCCATTTTCATCTATTGATTTTAAAGTAGGGCAAGGTTGTTTCTTTTCTAACGTAAGTAAACTAGACGGATCATCTTCAACAATCGCAATTCGTAAGTCTGCACAAAGTGATAATAGTTTTTTTCTACGGTTTGGATGCAGCATTGTGCCCGTAGGGTTTTGGAAGTTTGGATTTAAAAAGATCATTTTAATACGATGCTTCCGATATAGCTCTTGCACATCATCCGGATTAATACCGTGTTCATCAACAGGTAATGGGAAAATACGAATACCTGCTGATTGGAATAACGGTAAGGAATAACAGTGTGAAGGACTTTCAAAAGCAACAGCATCACCTGGATTTAATAAACATTGCACGATAAGGTGGAGTGCTTGCTGTGCGCCAGATGTAATCATAATCGATTGTTCAGTCGCTTCAACTTTTAAATATTCCTTCATATATTTTACGACCGCTTGTCTTAGCGGGAGATAGCCTTGCGGATGATCATAACTTAATGAATGCGTTAACGGTTGTTCTCGTAAAATCATTTGTAGTTGATCGTGAGGATAGAGATTACAACCGAGCTCTCCGTTTGCAAAATCTATAATATTTTCATTTTGTTGTATTTCTGCCCGAATATGGCGAAGTAACGGTAAGTTTGGTAAAAATGTACCGCCTTCTACGAAATTTCTCCAGTTCGGCGTTAATGTTGGAGAAACGCCCCACATATGTGTACTCACTCGTGTTCCTTTACCAGTCGTACTTTCTACAATTCCCATAGCACGAAGTTCATTATAGGCAGTCGTTACTGTACTTCGGTTTACATTTAATTGTGTAGCTAATTTCCGTTCGGAAGGGAGGAAGCTACCTGGAGGAAGTTCTCCATATGTAATACGTTTCTCAATAAAGTCAACAACTTGCTGATAAATAGGGATTTTACTGTCGCTATCTAGCTTCCATTCCATAAAAAACGCCTCCGTAACTCTTATATACATTCAGTATAACAAATTGGCTGGGTAAAAAAACAGCCAATTGGACGGTGTTATATCCAGCCAATTTTACTATGCTAAATATGGAAGGGGAGATTCGGATGAAAAGATGGCAAATGGAATGGCTCCTAGTATCAGTAGCATTAGTATGGGGAGCAAATTATACAATTGGAAAGTATGGTGTGGCATTTATGTCATCCATTCAATTTAATAGCTTACGATTTTTAGTAGCATCACCGGTATTATTACTTATTACTTTTTTAATGGAACGCTCATTACGTATTGAAAGAAAAGATTGGTTACGATTAGTAGCAGTCGGTATCGTTGGTACGACAATGTATCAAACGATGTTTATGCTATCTGTGAAATATACTTCAGCAACGAACGCCTCATTATTAATTGCGATGTCACCTATATTTACAGGGATATTAGCGGTATTGCATAAACAAGAACGCTTTTCGATGAAAGTACAAATTGGTTCAATAGTAGCGTTTATTGGTGCAGCATTCGTTTTATTAACAGGACATACAGGAGGAGCTACTTACGAGTATGCATGGCTCGGAAATATAATTGGATTAGTCGCAGCAATTGCGTGGGGATGGTATCCAATATTAGCGCAACCTCTTATTACAAAATATTCCGCAATGAGAGTCACATCATGGTCTACTTTAATTGGAATTGTACCTCTCGTTATATACTGTTTATTCAACGTAAACACATTAACGTGGCCAGTAGATACGCCAAGCTGGGGATCACTAGCATATTCAATCGTCTTTGCGACCATCTTTGGGCTAGCAATGTGGTATGTCGGCATTAGTCAAATCGGTTCAACGAAAGTAATGGTTTATATGTATCTCGTGCCATTGTTCGCAGTTATCTTTGCGGCAGTAACAATCGGAGAGCAGATCAATATGATGCAACTCGTTGGTGGACTTATCATCTTTATCGGCTTATACGTTGTAAAAAAAGGCGGAATGAAAAAGCCAGCTCTCAATTTGAAGAAAGTGAGTTAACAGTAAAAAGGATCTCTTTCATATAGAAGGAGATCCTTTTTTATTTCGTAATAAAAGTGCTTGTTCAACCGCCCATTTTTGATGATCGTGAAGTAGAAGTTCTACAGCATGTAATGGAGACATCCATCTTAGAACGTGATCCTCTGCCCAGTTTTCAGCTTGTTTCTGCACCATGTTCGCAATGTAAAAGAACCCATCGTTCAAATAATATGTATCTTCCTTTTCAGCATAAAAATACCGCATTGCATTACCGATATACCGATCAATTTCAATGGACCATCCTAATTCCTCTAGTAGTTCACGATGTAAACATTCATCTTTTGTTTCGGTACCTTCCATACCGCCGCCAGGTAAAAAATAGCGTTCTCCTTTTTGGATAATAGCAATCTTTGAAGAGGTTGAGTCAAAAATAATTGCATAACAACTAGGTCGTAATACATATTGCTCAGTAGGCTTTTTATAACCAAAAGTAAGTTTAGATATCATAAAACACGACCTTTCTCTATAAAATACATAAAAGGGATATTAAGGTAAAAATAGAATTTTATAAGTATAATCATAAAAGATAGGAGTGGTAACAACATGATAAATCGAAAATGTTCAAGATGTAAAGAAATAACCGGTACATTGCATGGTGGTAAAAAAAATAAGGAAGAATTTTTGTGTGAAGATTGTTTGCAAAAAGGAATTGAGAGTGGGGAAATCGAATTATCACAAGTGGAGCAAGAACAAACTTCGTATCTTTCTATAAAAATATTAAAAATAATGAGTGTGATTTATTTAATAGCATCTATTTTTATGGCTTTTTCAACCGGTCCATTTATACATAATATAGGATTTGATGAAATGTCCATTTCAGGCCCAGAATTAGGTTTAATAAGTATTGTTATGCTAGGTTCTTTATTCCAGTCTGTACTTGTATTTTGCGGAATATGGGTATTCATCCTATTAGTAGAAACAGTCATTAAAATTTATGAAAAAATGAAGTGAGTGAGAGGGAGAAACATATGCGAGTAAGAAACATTCAAGGGGAAGATTATGTAAAGATTCATTCTGTTTTAAATGATTGGTGGGGCGGGAGAGATATGGCAGCTATGTTGCCAAAACTGTTCTTCGTTCACTTTCAAGAAACGAGTTTTATCATTGAAGAAGAAGGCGAAACGTTAGGTTTCTTATGCGGCTTCTTTTCGCAAACGCATAAAGAGGAAGCGTACGTTCATTTTATCGGAGTAAATCCGAAGTATAGAAGAAGGGGAATCGCATCGACATTGTATTCTTACTTCTTTGATGTTGCGCGTGCAAACAATCGTAAAGTTATAAAAGCAATCACATCACCGGTTAATAAAAAATCGATACAGTTTCATAGGGAGATTGGCTTTCAAATTGAGGCTGGGGATGATGAGATAGAGGGTGTATCGGTACATACAAATTATGATGGGAATGGGGGGAGTAGAGTTTTATTTTTGAAAAATGTGTAAAAGTAGGCTAGCACAAAGTTAGCCTTTTTGTTGTGAGGAGCTAGAAGTATGGAGAGTAAACAAAGTAGAAATGAGTATTTACAGTGCATATACAAAGTACAAAATTATATAGAATTACACATAAATGATTCACTTTCAATTGAAGAGTTAGCGGATATAGCAGGATTTTCAAAGTATCATTTTCATAGAATTTTTAAAGGGATAGTAGATGAACCATTATCTCGGTATGTAAACCGATTGAAACTGGAAAGGGCAACAAACCTTCTTACATACCGTTCGGATATGACGATTACAGATATCGCTTACCATTTTGGTTTCACAGATTCAGCAGTTTTCTCCCGTACATTTAAAAATTATTACGGAGTAAGTCCGTCTCAATATCGAAACGACAATAGCAAGAATTGCAAAGACGTAAGAAGAACTTCTCAATACAATGAATGTAAGAAGGTTCGAGGGAATGTTGAAATTGTAACAGCGGACGATATAAACGTCGCATACATAAGACATATCGGTACATATGAAGAGTTAACTGTAGCTTTTCCGAAAATGATAGAGAAATTATTTCATTACGCAGCGTTGCAAAACTATCATGTATTTGAGGATACGAAAGTATTAACCATTTACCACGATCATCATGAATTTACAGAGGACTATCATTTAAGAACAAGTTTATGTATAACAATTCCAAATGAGTCCGCAGTAGAAACGAGCGACATAGGAATAATGGTAATACCTTCTGGAAAGTATGCGGTAGGTCATTTTGAAATATTCCAAGATGAATATAAAGGAGCATGGGATTTTTTATACGGTGAGTGGCTTCCAAATAGCGGATATAAACCGAGAGATTCGTATCCTTTTGAAGTATATAGAAATGATCCAAAGCAGCATCCCGAACATAAACATATAGTTGATATATATGTACCTATCGAACCTTTTTAATGATAGGTTAAAGGGGAAGGAATAATGAAAACTGCTGAAAAGTTAGATCAGATTATACAAGAAGAATATGGAAATGTGAATGGTATGTTAGTAGTGCAGAAAGGTAATGTTATTTTTGAAAAATATTATAAGGGACACGGTCCAGATGATGCGTTTCATGTAGCGTCAGTTACAAAAACGATAATCTCTGCGTTAATTGGGATATGTATAGATAAAGGTTATATAAAAAGCGTTGATCAAAGAGTAATAGAATTTTTTCCGGAATATAACGTTCATTCATCTGAAATAACAGTAGGGCATCTTCTTACGATGACAGCTCCACATCCTTTCGTAGACTGGCAGGAATCGCTAGAAGAATTATGTACACAAAAGGATTGGATAGAATATACGTTAAATAGAATTGGACAAGGCGGAGAAATTGGATTTTTTAAATATTCATCTGCAGGAGCTCACATACTATCAGCAATTATAACGAACGCAACAGGAAAAAGTGCACGTGAATTTGCGAATGAATACGTATTTCAGCCACTCGGCATGAGAGAAATTCCAAACTACAATATGAAAGCATTTGGATTCGATGACTTATTCGGAAAAGATGTAAAAGGATGGGTTCATGATCCAAATGGTATTTCGACAGGCGGATGGGGACTAACGTTAACGGTTAAAGATATGGCTAAGTTTGGACAGCTGTATTTGAATGAAGGTACTCATAATGGAAAACAAATTCTATCAACACCATGGATAAAAGAATCGACAACAATGAACCAAAATCAATATGGTTACTTATGGTGGTTACGAGAAGAGGCTGGAATCTTTTCATACTGTGCAACGGGCGATGGTGGGAATGTGATTTGTTGTATTCCAGAGAAGGAACTGGTGGTGGTGATTGCTTCTGAAGTCATACCGAATGCAAGGGATAGATGGGAATTGATTGTGAAATATATTCTTCCTTATACAGAATCAAATAAATAACGGAAGCAAAAAGATGGTGTGAATGGGAGTTTCATACTATCTTTTTGTTTTATGAAGGAAAGTTCATGAGAAGGTAAGTTCTGTGTAAAATAATGTAAATATTAGGATTTTTAAATATCTTCTTGTTTTCTTTATGTATAATGAGGACAAGGCCTAAAAATACTTAAATATTTAAGTGAATATTTTAAAAAGGAGATTAAGGATATATGAAAAGCTTACTTCAAAAAACTTTAGCTACTACAGGGATTACTGCTTGTTTATTAGGTATGGTTTCTTCCGCTTCATTTGCTTCAATTAGTTGGGATTCTTATGGGGAATGGGACGGAAGTGGAGGAAAGGCTACAGGATACGCCTACACTGCGCAAACAAATGAACCTCATTTTTACAAGATGACTGTAAGGGCTAGCTTTGATGATGGGTCTTCTAAAGAGGTAGAAAAGAATAATGCTAAAATTACAGATCGTGTGAACGTTAAAGTTTCATCCAGAGGGCCAATTACCACTGGCTATTCGGGTCATGAATGGGTAATGAAAGGGGATAGTGCCTATACCTCTAAGGAAATGGTAATTAGATAACAATCAACAAAAACCGTGACAAAGGATAAATGCCTTTTTCACGGTTTTTAAAATGAGGAGGATATATGAATCTAGTATTAAAAGAAATAGTGGTAAACAAAACAATATTCATTATGTTATTTATTGCGTTTGTATTGACAATATGGCCGATACTTATAGCAATGTCGACGAAAGATTATTATGATGAGAAATTTTATGATAGAAAAAATGGTTATTTTAATTATTACTATTCCGTTCAACTTACTAATATGGGGGAAATCAATTTCAAACAGTTTCAGACGTTAGTAGAATCTGATTTTAAAAATGCTAGTGTTATTACAAATGATATTCGTACTACTATTCCAGATATCGGCCGAGTAACAATGAATGGTCTCCTTAATAAAAATTGGTCTCCACCTTTGCTAAAAGGTTCTCAGATGGGACAAGATGAAAAAAATAGTGTAATAGTGGGGAAGAAAATTTATAAGGATATGGAAACAATAAAATTATTTAATAAGGAATATATAGTTAAAGGCGTAGCTGGAGAAAATACTGGATATGAGTATAATATTAAAATTTACGTCTCTCTAAATGACATGCCAGATGAAGTGAAACAGATGATACAAAAAGATAATACATTCCAAATGATTGTTCGTTCTAACGAAAACCCTAAAGAAGAGATAGAAACTTTCATACAGCATATGAAACAGAACAATAAAGATATAAATGCCAAAGTGATTAGTGAAAAAGAGAACTATGAGAAAGAAAAAAACACAAGTAAAGCCGTGAAAGAGTTACTTAGTTTTCCATTTAGGCTTTTTTGTATAGCTTTCATTACCAGTATAATAGTAAGTTATTATTGGATTTATACGAAGAAAAAAAGTCTGTCGTTAAGGAAAGCTTTGGGAGCAAGTAATGTAAATCTGTTTATTTTTATATTTAGTCAATTATTTTTATGTGCAATCGCTGCATCAACCTGTGCAATATGCATACAATGGATTTTTAGCACTTTGAGTGAAAATATTGTAGAGTTTACAAGTTATAGCATTAGTTTACAGTCTACTCATATTGTAATGTGTGTATTTTTTTCACTTACTATAGCTTTTATCCTCTCTGTAATACCATTTGTATATGTGCTTAAAAGTGAACCTGCTAAAGCGTTAAAGGAGTAAAAATGATGAGAATAAAAAGTGCGTTCCTAGCATTAAAAAAGAGATTTCTATTTTCCGTACTTCTTCTAATACAGATTACATTTGGATTAGCAACTATAACGAGTTCAATTAATGTATTTTATAATTTACACCATCTAAATGATAAAGCCAGCTCAGCATTAAATGTGGATAAAACATATTTAGTTACTTTTGAAAGGACGACAGATAGGTTACAAAGCGATCAATTTAATAAAGAGCAAATTCAAGCGGTTTATAATACAATTCATCAAAATAAAGATGTGATTTCGTATGGTACATACGAGGAGAGTTTAATTGAAATAGAATTAAGTAATAGGCCACTTCAAAATAGTATGATTGCTGATTTGAAACATAAAACGTTTCACGATGACAGACCTACTGTTCAAACAATTGTTGTTGATGAAAATTACTATAAATTGTTAGGTTTACCTTTAAAACCTGAAGAGGGTTTCTTGCATGAAGATTTTCCAAAAAATAGTGAAGAAAAAACAAAAGTATTAATGGGTTCTTACTTTAAGAAATATTTTCAAGTTGGGGATACAATTAATAATCAATATACAATTATAGGCTTTTTACCAGAGAATAAATTTATCGTAAATAATAATACAACGAACGTTTATTTGAAGTTGGATTATGCAATGATAATGCCTATGTCATCTGATAGATATGAAAATTATGAAGCGATCTTTTTAAGACTGCATCAAAGTACAGTTTTACATTTACGAAAAGATGCAGATGTAAAGAAACTAGAAAAATCAATTCAACTTAAAGGAAACGGCGGTACGTTTTATTTGAAAAATTTAGGTGATGAAATAAATATAGATGTTACTCTTAATAGTTATTCTGAAATACCTCAACTTATAGTAGGAATCTTATTCATTCTATTCTCGATCGTCGGAATGGTAGTAACAACCATCGTTTCTATCTTGATGAGAAAGAGGGAATTTGGTATAAAAATAGTTTTTGGCGAAAGTAAATTTGGAATGTTTATTCAAATTGTTATAGAAAACATTATTGTAGCAATAGCTGGCTTAGGAATGTCAATAGCTTACTTTTCATGGAGATATGGTAATCTGCTGCAAATGTCAAAGGATTTTAAAGCAGTATCCGCATTAGACTTTAAATTGGACATGCCTATATTACTTTTAGTATTTCTTTTCTTATTACTGATCATCATTGTATCAAATGTAATTGTCTTCTTATTTATTAGAAAGCTTGAACCGAAAACATTAATAGGTGGGATGGAATAATGGGGTTAATTGAACTAAAAGATATTAAGAAGGTGTATAGTAATAAGAATCACAATACGTTCGCGTTAAACGGTATAAATTTAACGATACATAAGGGCGAAATGATAGCGGTAATGGGGCGATCAGGCTCAGGGAAGAGTACATTACTAAATGTTATAGGGTTAATTGATATGCCAAATGAGGGTGAATATACGTTAAATGGAAAATCATTAACTGAAATTAGAGCAAATAAAGTTCATAAAACAAGAAATGAAATGATCGGATTTATTTTTCAATATTTTGCATTGTTAAAAGAACATACTGTACTGGATAATGTAGTGCTACCACTCACATATAGAAAGCTAGAGCAACGGGAAAGAGAAAATAAGGCGAAGTTCTATTTAGAAAAAGTAGGATTAAAAGAACATATGTATAAAACACCGGACGAGCTATCAGGTGGACAACAGCAGCGCGTCGCAATTGCAAGAGCGTTAGTGGGCGAACCAGAATTAATATTGGCAGATGAACCGACCGGAAATTTAGATAGAAAAACAGGAGAAGAAATTATGAACCTACTATTACAACTGAATGAGGAAGGACGAACAATTATTATTGTAACGCATGATATGGAAGTAGCGAATAAGTGTAATAGAATTATTGAGTTAGTTGATGGGGAAATTGTGCAGAGTTAACAATTAAACTAAGATACATCAAAAAAATTGTTTTTTATTTAAGAATCCATGTTGATTTATTTTTCAAAATGGATTCTATTTTTGTTTCTAGAATTAAAGTAAAATAACAAATCCCCCGTAACTTTTTATGATAGCAATTCGTTTAACAAAAGAAAAGATTTTTGTGGAGCAGCTTATCGGTGGCGGAAATGGTGATTTGTTTGGTTATTCTGTTTTGAATGGAATGGTACAAAGAGATGATATATATGTATGGAATCATGAAAATGATAGTAGAACGTGGGTTGCGCTTTCTTTAAAAACTTTCATGGAGTGGTGGGAGAGTGGGAAGATAACAATTTAAATATAGTATCAAGAAAAAGCGCCTTGTTATTAAAGAAACAAGGCGCTTTTTCGTGTGTACTGTTATTGTAATAGATGCATATGTATAATTGATGGAAAAAGATTCGGAAAATTAAAAAACTATTGAATAAACTAGAAAAAATTAGTAATCTTATTTATACGATACATACATAATAGTTTTATAGCGATTTTTAAATGAAGTATAGGAGGCAATCGTTGTGGATCTTACGTTCAAAGTTGAGGAAACATGTTTTAATTACCGAGTCGGAGCCATTTGTAAACACGGTAATAAAATCCTTATATTGCAAGGTAATGGTGAAGATTTTTGGTACGTACCAGGCGGTAGAGTGAAAATGCTAGAAAATAGTGAAGACGCGTTAAAACGAGAACTTGCGGAAGAATTAGCTGTTCCTATTAAAGTAAAGAGATTACTATGGTCAGTAGAAAATTTCTTCACACTTTCTGAGCGAAAGTTTCATGAGATTAGTTTTTATTACGAAGTAGAATTGCATGAATTACCCGCGAATGGAGCGAATCAATATATTTTGGAAGAAGAGGGTAGAACATATTTGTTTAAGTGGGTGTCGGTAGAAGAGTTACATGCATATAACTTACAACCAGCATTTATAAAAGAAAAAGTAAAGGATATAGTAGCTCACACAGAACATATTGTATTACAAAAGTAAATGTATTCGGAGGGGAAAACGGTGAAGAGGACTAAAAAAAAGATACATATAAATGACAAAGTAATTTATTACACACATATCGAAAAAGGTTCTAGTACGGTTTGCTTTATGTTTTCGGGTTCAGGATACAATTATGATAAGCCGTTATTTTATTACGCGACGATGCTTATGCTTGAACATAAAATAGATGTTGTACATATTCATTATTCTTACGACGAACAAGTAATGAATAAACCAATAGAAGAAGTAACGAAAGTAATGATGGGTGATATTCATCCTATAATGAATGAAGTATTAAAAGGTGAGCAATACAACGAGACGATGTTTTTAGGAAAATCACTCGGAACAATTCCAATTGCAAATGATTTAATGAAGAGAGAAGATTTTTTACAGTCAAAAATGATAGTACTTACACCTTTACTAAATTTTGAATCTATTTTCGAATCTATTTTACAAAGTAATCACGAAGGACTTTTAGTTATTGGGGATAAAGATCATCATTATAATGCAAATAAAATTGATCAGTTATATAAAACGAATTTAACGATCGATGTTGTCAAAAATGCAAATCATTCTGTGAATGTTGGAGAATTTGAAACAGAGAATTCAATTTTAGCTTTATCAAGAGTGATAGAAAAGCTTGAAGAATTGTTAGAGAACGGGGGAATCTAAAGGATTTCTCAACGTAATAGAAGAAGGTTACGATTATATATCGTAACCTTCTTCTATTACAAATTGTTTTTTACCAAGTATCAGCATGACTATACTGAATAACCGGTGTATTTGACTTTGAATCTTTCACATTTTCTGATTGTGCAGAGAATGTGAATCCAAAAGATAAGATAGCTGAAAGAGATAACCCCATTAAAATTCCAGTAAATTTTTTCATTATTTTAACGCTCCCTTTTCAAAAGTTTTTTCTTTCGTTTGATGACTCAAATAAAAATATTCGCTTGCTTTAGAGTGATTGTCTTCCGCATGGAATGCAAGTGCTAATTTTTCAGTATATTCTTGAGTGTAATTAAACAATTGCTCGTTATTGAAGAACATAATAGCATTAATAATACATTCTTCGAGAACTTTTGCAGGACTTCCTTTTACTATGAGGTCTAAAATTGTGAAATGATACAAGTATTCTTGATTATCTATGTTTTTACAAATAGTTAATCCACGAGTAATTAGTTCTTCAGCAACATACAATTCTCCTAGTTTAAAGTGTTCTCTTGCTTTAAGAAAAATTGCTTTGAAATGATTGGGAAGTTTGTTCGTAACATCAGTTAATTGACGTATAGCTAATTCAGATAAATTTTGACTTGCATATAGGAATCCTAAATTATTACGCACTCTTAAAAGAAGGGTTTCTTCATGTTGTTTATTGTAAATATTTATTGCAGAATTAAAGCTTTCTTCAGCTTGTGGAAATTGTTTTATATCAATACACGCTGCACCAAATATATTGTCGCATCCGGCTACATTATTTTCGTGCCCGACATGTTTAGAAAAAATCTCTTTTGCTTTACTTACATATTGAATAGCTAATAGTGGCTGATATGTATGTAAATAGAAGTTAGCAAAATGGTAGTTAAATTCTGCTTTCTCTAGTTCATCTGATGATGAATTTATATAATTTTCCGCTTTTTCGTAATGCTCTTTTGCTACATTGTTATTTGAGAGAATTGTAGAATGAATGGCTTTGAAAAAGTGATAATAGTAAGATAGTGTTTTTTCTGTTTCAGTATATATTGTTTCAATCTTGTCAAAACTATTTGGAGCGATGCTTAAGTTATTATGTAAAACCTTAAAGCGAAAATCAAGAAGATAATAATAGAGTAGTAAATTTTGATCTTTTTCAATTGTGTCAATTATTTCTTCAATTTCATGTTTAATCTTGGTAGCTGTCGATATGTGTTGAGCGCGTATTTCATGGTATCAAGTATGTAAAAGATGAGTGACTTGTTCGTATCCCTGTAGCTGGATGCTCATTTCAAACCCCTTCTTTCATTTATATTTTATATACCAATTATTGTAATAAATATGTTAACGAAAATAAATTGTAAATATGGAAATTCAAAATTTCTCAAATTAAATCAGAAAATTCAGTTATTTATTAAGCTATTTCTAATAGTAAAACACGCTGAGGAGAACCCAGCGTGTTTTACTTAATAAGCCCTCAACACATGAAGCAAATAATCTTTCCGATTCAGCGGATTATAATCAACACGTTTTCGAGTAGGGAAGGGAGGTCTCAGCTTTGTGAAACCAGCTGGCTTCGTTGTAAATATGCCTTCTCCTTCTGTAAATGAATGGAGCATGCGTTTAAAATTCTCTGTTTTTGCAACAGGCAATGATCCTGTTAACTGATAAGAATCATTATTGAATATAGGCTCTGCAAAAGTTGCTGAAATAGCAGCGAGCTTATACATTGCGGTACTAATTGCCTGCTCCGGTACAGTTAATTCAAACGCATTAACTGGTTCATATACATATGTTTCAGCTTTCTTTAAAGCATCCATTAAAACGAGTGGCGTTAAGTTTCTAAAGTCACTAGCTGTTGTAACAGGACTAGCATAGCCAGTATGGGTTAACGTAACGATAATATCCGTAACTTCCCATCCGTACAAACCTTGTTTTAACGTTTGAAATACAGTATCTTCAATCGCTTTATGAAAGGCTAAAGGTAGTGAGCCAAGTTCAACGCCTAATTTATATGTTATGCCAGAATTCAGTTCACCACGTTCGACTTTGAATCCAACTGTTGCGTAAAATGGATTCGTTTTTTCGCCCATTACTTCAACGGAAATCCCAATGTCAATTGGCTTCTCAATACATACAACTCGCGTATTTGAAAAAGTAACTTGCAAATTATATTTCTCAAAAAGAGTTGTTTCAATTACTTCTTTTTGTACTTGACCGAAAAGGCGAATATATAGTTCATTATGAACATCATCTTTCCACACTTTAATGAGTGGATCTTCTTCACATAGTTCCATAAGTGCAGCGTATAAATCATGAATTCGTTCTTTAGGTACTGCATCGATGGCAGCTTCCATTTGTGGTTCGGCAAAGTGAATATTTTTTATATAATCAGTCCGTGCACCGATAATATCACCAATTTTAATATCACTTAGTCCCCACACTTTGCAAAATTCTCCGCTAGGAACGGTAGAAGTTTGAACGGCATCTCCATTATGAAACATGCACATTTTTTTAATCTTTTCCTTATGTGGTAGAGACTCATTTCGCTGTATATCCACATATTTTCTAATGTGTAAACTACCTGAAAAAAGTCTTACATAAGCAACCTTTTCTCCAGAAGGTTCACGTTCAATTTTAAAAACAACACCGGATAATTCTTCATCTGGAGACGAATTATTAGCTGGAAGTAAGGCTGGAATATTTTCAAGTAGTTCAGTTACTCCTATACCCGTCAGTGCTGAACCGAAGAAGATCGGATACAGATTTGCTTGTTGTATTTGTTTTTCAAGTTCTTCTCTTAATAATGTGTCCGTTACGATTTCGTTATTTACATATGACTCAAGTAATGATTCATTATAAGGTGCTAATCGTTCTATACAATCGTCATATGATTTATATTCAATAATACGAGCTTCCTTTGTTCCTTCGTTTTGGACAGAATAGAAGGGGAATGCTTCATTTGAAAGAATCGTTTTTATTTGCTTTACAACTTTTTTACTATTTGCACCACTACAATCAATTTTATTAACAAATAAAATAGTCGGTATGTTTAGTTTCTGTAATGTTCGCATTAAAATTTTTGTTTGTGCTTGCACACCTTCAACGGCAGAGATAACTAAAATCGCACCGTCTAAAACGCAGAATGATCGCTCCACTTCAGCGATAAAATCAGCGTGTCCAGGTGTATCAATTACATTTACTTTTAAGTCATTTATATAGAAAGAAACGACAGATGCTTTAATCGTAATTCCGCGCTGTCTTTCTAATTCCATTGAGTCAGTTTGTGTATTACCACTATCAACTCGGCCAATTTCTTTAATTACATTCGTTTCATAAAGAATACGCTCAGTCAAACTCGTCTTGCCAGCGTCTACGTGCGCGACAATCCCTATATTTATTGTTGTCATATATAAATATCCTCATTTCATTTTCCATTTTCATTTCCTCATTTCTATTTGTGTATTGCCGCATTACAATCACTCTCCAGTCATTTAAATTATTACTATTATAATGTAATTTACATTTTTTGTAACGCTACAAAGCGCCTTAATTTGGAAAAATAAAAATGAAAACAAAAAGCTTGCAATCTAAATCGATATAGATTATATTAATTGACATATCAACTATTGATACATCAAACATTTTGTTTTGTATGTAAAGGAGGGATAGTTTGACAAGTTCATGCTCAAAAGAAGCGATTATTTTATATAAATTACACTTTCTAAATAAAGAAGTAAGTTCGAAATTTGAAGGGTGTACGGGTATGAGCCAGTCTCGATTAGAGCTTATACTTCAGTTATATGAAGTAGGTGAAATTAGTCAAAAAGCACTTCAGCAAGAAGTGAATATTGATAATGCGGCGATAACGAGGCATTTAAAGCAGCTTGAGGCCAATGAAATGATTGTAAGACGTAAAAATCCAGATGATAACAGAATTACGTTAGTTTCTCTAACTGAAGAGGGACGAAATAAAATCCAGGCGTTTCAAGAGGAAAAAGAACGTTTTGCAGCATCTGCATTTAAAGGATTAAGTGAGGAAGAACGCGATAATCTTTTAAATATGTTAATTCACATTCAAGAAAATATAAAAGAACTTTAAAAAAAGGAGAATACAACTATGACTAACTCAGTAAAAACAAATGACTTTAACGAAATTTTAACAGGACGTCGTTCCATTCGTAAATACGACTCATCAGTGAAAATTAGCAAAGAAGAAATGACAGAAATTCTTACAGAAGCAACACTTGCACCATCATCAGTAAACATGCAACCATGGAGATTCCTTGTGATTGAAAGTGACGAAGCAAAAGCAACACTTGCACCACTTGCGAAGTTCAATCAATCACAAGTAGAAACATCTTCAGCAATGATCGCTGTATTTGGTGATTTAAACAACTTTGATAATGCAGAAGAAATTTACGGAACAGCAGTAGAGCGCGGTTTCATGCCAGCTGAAGTAAAAGAAGATCAAATGAAAAAACTTTCAGCTTACTTCTCAATGGTTACACCAGAAGTAATGAAAGATACTGTACTTATTGACGGCGGTCTTGTAGCAATGCAATTTATGCTAGCAGCTCGTGCTCACGGTTATGATACTTGCCCAATTGGTGGATTTGAAAAAGACCAAATCGCAGAAGCATTCGGATTAGATAAAGAACGTTACGTGCCAGTTATGTTAATTTCAATCGGAAAAGCTGCTGATAGTGGTTACCAATCAGTACGTCTTCCAGTTGAAAAAGTTGCTGAGTGGAAGTAATTTCAAAAGAAATAAGTGAAATATGAGAGGGGAAACACCATGATTATTATTCACGCAATATTTCAAGTAGATCCAGCGAAACAACAATCATTTTTAGAAGAGATTCGTCTGCTGATTCATAGTTCAAGAGAAGAAAGTGGAAATATTTCTTATGACTTGTATAAGGACATAGAAAAAGAAAATGTGTATACAATGGTTGAAGTGTGGAAAGATGAAGCAGCAGTTGCGAGTCATAATACGAGTGAACACTTCACATCTTTCGTTAGCAAAGTAAAACAGTTTTTAACTGCTCCTCTTGATATAAAAGCTTATAATGGAGAGTTAGTAAAATAATGAGAAAGATGACTTTAGCTTATAGTGCTAAGGTCATCTTTTTTATTTTGACAGGAATATATTTACTTTTATCGTAATGTGTTATAATTTGGAAAATAATAATTCTTAATTTTCAGAACAAAAGAAAGTGGGGGGATAAATAGATGAACACATTAAAGAAAATCACTAATAATATTTCGAAAGTTATTATAGGAAAAGATGAATCCATAGAACTTGCAGCCATTGCTCTAATAGCAAAAGGACATATTTTATTAGAAGATGTACCGGGGACAGGAAAAACAACACTAGCGAAAAGTTTGGCTAAAAGCGTGGACGCAAAATTTCAAAGAATACAATTTACAGCGGATACTTTGCCCGGAGATGTTATTGGTCTCGAATATTTTGATGTGAAGGAATCGGAATTTAAAACGAGGTTAGGTCCTATTTTTGCAAATATAGTAGTAGTGGATGAAATTAATCGTGCTGTACCGAGAACACAATCTTCGTTATTAGAAGTGATGGAAGAACGTACTGTTACAATTGCGAAACAGACACATTCCTTACCAGAACCTTTTTTAGTAATTGCAACGCAAAATCCTCTTGAATCGGCCGGTACATTTCCTTTACCGGATGCTCAGTTAGACCGGTTTTTACTCACAATACGCCAAGGTTATCCTACGAGAGAAGCTGAAAAGGAAATGATGAATCGGTTTCAAATGAATGATCCGTTAGAAACGTTACATTCTATTATTTCAAGTGAAGAAATTATTACGATGCAAAAGCGTGCAAGAGAAGTGTTAGTAGGGAATGATGTACAAGATTATCTTCTTGAAATTATTGAGGCAACGCGTAAGCATGAGCTAATTGAAATTGGTGTAAGTCCGCGCGGCACATTGGCATTTATGAGAGCGATTCAAGCACGGGCAATATTAAATGAAAGAGATTACTGTACGCCAGAAGATATAAAACAACTTGCTGCTTCCATATGCGCTCATCGTTTAACGTTAACGATTGAGGGGGAGATGAAAACGACGAAAGAACAAATCATGAAAGAAATTCTTCATACGATTGATGTGCCAGTGGAGAATGTACGATGAATCAACAGCTTGTGTATACACCTTTAGCGGAGCCTTTCGTAATGGGAGTTATGTCAGTTGTAGCAGTTATTTTATGTATATTTTCAAGTAATCTACTGTTTTTATCTCTCGTATTTTTGTATGTAATTTTAATAGGTGCTATGCATGTTTATATACGTAAAGTATCTCGTGTTGAATGGGAATACAGTCAAGGAAATTCAAATGTTTTTATAGGTGAAACGAACAGATGCAAAATAAAAATTTCAAACAAATCAATTTTTCCTATTTTTAATGTTGTATTTCGATTTAAATGTGAAAATAAGCTAACTTGGAATCATGATGAAATAAACAAAAATCATAGTACAGGTTCAAATTATTATATGAATTTTAATTTAAAAGGAAGAGAGTCAGTTTTATTTGATTTACAAGCTGTAGCTGTAAAAAGGGGAATTGCGAGATGGGAAGAAGTTGAAATTGTCATTACAGATCCCTTTGGATTTATGACGAACCATATAACATATAAACGAGTTGAAACGCCGACCTATTTAGTTTTACCAGCTGTTCCGAAAATGCAAGTTCCTGAATTACAAGAATGGTCACGAGGATTTCGAAAAGCGATGTCATCACCCTTATATGATGAAACGAAGGTAATGGGAGTGAAGTCGTATGAAAATGAAGATTTTCGTTCTATCCACTGGAGTGCGACAGCGAAAACAGGGGCGATAACTGCAAAAAAATACGAGCGAACACAATCAGATAAATATGCGATTTATCTAAACTTGCAAAACAAAAGTGGTATTTCTTTGAGAAATGATACAGAGGAACTAATTGAATTAACGGCAGGCGTATGTAAACAACTGCTTATGCAAAACTGTTCATTTGAAGTATGGATTAATAGCGTAAAAGATAATGGATTACTACATATAAAAAACGGGGATAATCGGAAACACTTGCAAAATGTATTAAAGGTGCTTGCCTCCATATCAGATCAGGATACACCTGTATCTTCTTCTTATTTTTACACAGCTGGATTCCGGCGAAAGGAACTGGATGCGGTTCCTTTAATTCTTGGTACTTCCCCAAGGAAATACACCAGAACGAATAAATGGGTCGTAATTAAAGAATAAGAAGGGGTTTATGTCATGGCTAATAAAGAGCGACATATAAAGGTAAAGATTTGGAGTATTAGAGTTTTCATGATACTTTTCTTTACGGTTAGTGCGATAACGTTATCACAAGGTGTTGTGCATGTACAAGACATAGTGAAAGAACGTTTTTTTAGTGAAAAGAAATCTGAAAAAAATTATAAGGAAACTATAAACTACGGTGATATTGAAGATTATGGAACACCTTTAGAAAAGAAAAAAGTAGGAGATAATGGGGAGAGAACGACAACAGGTAAAAAATTTAAAGGTTTTGAAAAGGAAAGTTCATGGGGACACATATTTTCTATACTTTCAAATTCATGGATTAGTATAGTTTTTTATGTAGTTATTGCAGGGATAATTATATATTCTCTTTATAAATCCGTTAGGAAAAAGGTAACGAAATCAGAAATACAACAGGATAAACAATCGATAACAAAAGAAAATACGGATAGAATCGAAAAGAACGAGAAAGTGAAGCATCAGTTAGAACGGCCGTTACCGACAAATACGATAAGAAAAACGTTAGTTGAATGGGAAAGAACATTACCATTTCATGAACAGAGAAGGTCCTATGAAACGATGCAACAATGGTTAACGAGAATTTGTAGAACGCGAGATATTATTCCGATATATGAGTCTGTCCGTTATGGAGAAAAGACGTATACAGAGTTAGATGTGGAAAAGACTGTGCAATGGATAGAGCGAGACGGGAAGGTTTGAAGTTAATATAAGTAAATAAAATTAACTGTAAATTAATTTTATTTACTTATATTTAATTACGTGGTAATGTATACTTACTTTTTTATATCGCTACCAATGGAAAAAGGTTACCTTAGTAGAGTATTGCTCGTTACATTTTTTGTGAGGCTATCTTTACTTCATCAATATAGAATGAAAAATAGATGAAATAATTACGAGTAGCATGTAAATAAAAAATTATTATTTATGTTTAAATTTTTGTAAGGGTGTGAAAATGTAATGAAATCGGTATTAAAAAGCATGCTTATTTCCTTTGTTTTTTCTGCTGTAAGTATGTGTTGGTTGCTGTTCTTATTATTTAAAGGGGACGGAGACTGGTTATTGTCTTGGGTAGGCGTATTCATGGCATATTTATCTTTGTATACTTTAATAGATTTATATTGTAAAAATACATACGATAAAAAAATAAATAAATGGCTTATAAAAACAGCGGTGACTAGCTTTAGTTTTGCGGTATTAGGAATCTCGTTTTGTATCATACACGAGCTATTAACACCATGGAGTCTCAGTTTAATGGTGTGGTATTGGTTGGTAATGTTAGTGTTATTTTTAACGACCATAATCTCATTAGTCAGTCTCGTATTTGTGAATCGTAAAAATCACAATTTCACCAGTGGATATAGAATGCTCATACTTCTAAATATATTTCTTACATTAGGTCCAGTATTATGGCCACTATTACTTTCTATTATTGGAAATGGAATGAATGCTAGTGCAGGCTGGTAAAAATGAACTTAGATTAGTTGTGTAAAGAATAGGATGAAAAGTTGATATAGAATTTTAAATGTTTATGAGAACATGTTTACATAAAAAATGAAAACATGTTCTCTTTTTATTTGCATGCATAACTCTTCCTCAGTTTACTTTATTTAAATTTAAACGTAAGTATTTCGTAAGGAATGGATAAGAAAAAAGAGAGTTTTATCATATAGGATGAAAGTATAGCTTGAATCAATACGATATGAATAGGGGAGAGAAATCCTTATGAAAAAACGTAATTCAATGAAGTTAGCAAGTTTGACAGTTTTATTAGCGGGTACTACTCTATTTACACTTGGTTTTACTGTGAAAGCAGAGTCTACTCAAAGTATTTCTAATTTGTCAAAAGTACATGATCAAAAGAATCAGAATGGCTGGAAACAAGTATTGCAGGAAACAATCAAAATTGGAGCACCAGGGGTATTAGCTAAGACGTCTAATAAAGGAAAAATTAATAGTTATACTGCTGGCGTGGCGGATTTAAATACAAAGAAACCGGTGAAATCGGATTATCGCTTTCGGATTGGTAGTGTGACGAAAACTTTTACTGCCACGACTGTTCTTCAATTAGTAGGAGAAAATCGCGTACAACTTGACGATCCAATTGAAAAGTGGCTGCCGGGTCTCGTGCAAGGAAATGGGTATGATGGAAATCAAATTACGATACGACAACTTTTGAATCATACGAGTGGTATCGCTGAATACTTAAAGTCAAAAGACGCTGACGTAATGAATTCGAAAAAAACGTATACAGCAGAAGAAATAGTGAAAATAGGCCTTTCTCTGCCTCCAGATTTCTCGCCGGGCAAAGACTGGTTGTATTCAAACACAGGATATGTAATATTGGGAATGCTAATTGAAAAAATAACTGGTAATAGTTATGCGGAAGAAATTGAAAAGCGAATTATTGAACCTTTGGACTTGTCAAATACGTTTTTACCAGGAAATTCACCCGTCATCCCAGGAAAGAATCATGCTCGTGGATATGTGAAAATAGAAGAAACAGGCGAGTTGAAAGACATTACGTATTATAATCCGAGTTTAGCTAATGCAGCTGGAGATATGATTTCTAATGCGGATGATTTAAACAAGTTCTTTTCATCTTTACTCGGTGGTAAGTTACTGAAGGAACGCGAGCTAAAAGAAATGCTTACTACAGTTCCTATAGAAGGAAAAGGGGTTGGGGATGGATATGGTCTTGGAATCTATGAGACTAAACTTTCAAATGGTGTCTCAGTATGGGGTCACGGAGGATCAATTCCTGGGTTTATGACTTTTGCTGGTGGAGTAATTGGAGGCAAGCATACATTTGCTGTCAATGTTAACTCTTTAGGTCCGGTTGATATTCTTACACAGTTTAATAAAATGATGCAAGTTGAATTTAATAAATAATAGATGAAAAGAGTTCTACTATAGAGGTTTATAAGGATTTGTATGTGATTTAATTGTTATTAAAATATAGTCTTAAAAAATCCCGAGTCATGAGCAATTTACTTTCCATGATTCGGGGTTTTTATGTGCTGTTACAAGAAAAGTTATGATACATTTAAATTTTTTCATTTTACTATAAATCTATTATATTTATTTGATATTTCTTATTTATAGTGACTTTTACATTTTTAAAATATTGCAACATACAAAGGTAAGTAGTTCTAGATTCGGGAGTTAATAATAAGTAAATTCTGATTTTTATTGAAAAATATTTAAATGCATTTCCGCAATTTACATAATAAGGTACTTTTATCGTAAAAATTAATAACAAATAGAATTAAGTATACAAAAATAGATAATTATGATTTACGTCAAAATGATTGACTATTATGAAAATAATGATTAATATAGGTTTTATATTTTAACTCCATTTATGTTACAAATATGTATTTTATTTCAAATTTAATTGTGTCGTAAACTATAATTGAATATATTGTGAAAAAGAATAGGGAGCGGGAACAGGAACAGCAATAGAAAAGGCTATCTTTTCAAATTGTGTAATGAAATCAAAGGGGAGGATAAATATGTATAAACAAGTAGTAGAACTGTTAAAAGAAGCAGCTATATCGTATAAACAATATACATATGAGCCAATATTAGATTATGAAACAGATAGAAAAATTAGAGAAAGGTTTAATTGTCCTATTACGGGGGTAAAGATAAATGATTAGCATGATATTCAGTTACATATTATTAGGGATTTCATTGTCTGCACCAGTCGGTCCGATTAATATTGCTCAAATAAATAAAGGAATAAAAAATGGTTTTTTGAGTGCATGGTTAGTAGGAGTCGGGGCAATGTCAGCAGATGTTGTAATGATGTTTTTAATTTACTTTGGTATTTCGACTTATTTAACAACTCCAGTTGCTCAACTTTGTATTTGGATTTTTGGTTTTGTAACGATGATTTATTTAGGCTATGAAAGTATGAAAGAAGCTACTAAACAAGTTCAATATATTTCATCAGGTGAAAAAGAACATCCTTTAAAATCTTTTCTATCGGGGTTTGCTATCGCAATTTCTAATCCATTAAATATTATTTTTTGGATAGGGATATATGGATCAGTTTTAACTAGTGCTATGAATACTATTGGAAAAGAACAAGCTTTATGGTATAGTGCAGCCATTTTTGCTGGGATTATGCTTTGGGATATATTTATGGCTACATCTATTCATTTTGGTAGAAGATTTATTAATCATACAGTAATGAAATGGATTTCTATAGTAGCAGGCATTGTTTTAATTCTGTTTGGAATATATTTTGGCTACGAGGCAGTAAGAGGAACTGCTCAACTATTGTGAACTTTTTGATGATTAGAGAGAATAGTGATTTATTAGAAATTTATTCATCGCGAATCTTTTGGTTTTTGGATTTGTTAATCGATGGGTAGGTTAATTCCTTATAGTAAAAGACTTATAGAATCATTCTATAAGTCTTTTTATTGCTATATAGAAAAATATATAGGCACATTCTCTTCTCACAAGGAGAAATAAAATTTTTAACAAGAGTGATAAAATAAATATATAAGCAGTAAACTTTGTTTTAAACCATTACAACCTAAATTAGAAGCAAACTTAAATATTATATGGAAAAAGAATCAAGTGTTTTCAAATGCAGCCTATGCCTTTATCAATCAACTCCGAAATAGTATAAACTAATTATAATTTAAAATGAAAAGTAAAAAACGTGCTGTCTTACTTATTAAGATGACACGTTTTTTACTTTTTGAAATAGTCGTTATTTTTCCGAAGATTTAAGTAAAACAACTGCGGAAATGTTTATGTTCAAAAGGAGAAGTAGTGAACAATAAAAAAGATTTTAGTTCTGAAAATTGTTATTTTGTGATTGATAAAGCAGTTTTAGAAAGAACTCCCTCGCTCTAGTAGTTATGTAAAGTGGGGGAGTTTTATATTTTAAGTGTATTGTTATGAATGGAGTTACATATAAATAATGTTCAACAGCAATAAATAGATAAATTAGAACGAAATACTTTTAAAACCTACTTGACAGATAGGTATTAGTGGATTAATATGTGGATATTACTTATTTTACCACTCATTATTTTAATGCTAAAACAATTTGAATAGCTGATTGGATAACCAAAGGCACGTATACATTTCGAAATTTTGAAATGTGTTCGTGCCTTTTTGTATTATTCATAGAGCAAGGAGCGGAGGAGATATGAACAAAACGATGCCAACATTAATTGAAGAAACAGATTGGTTGTTTCGTAAAATGGTCCGTAAATTTGTGAAGGAACGCGACAAAATTAAGATTGAAGGTATTATGTTGCCGGGCTTCTTAATATTAAACAAAATTATTCAAGATGGTGAGCAACGTCTAACTGATTTGGCAGAAGAACTGGATTTGACATCAGGAGCGATTACGGCATTATGCGATAAGTTAGAAGAAAGAGGCCTGGCTATTCGGAAACGTCATCAGGAAGATAGACGAATCACTTTACTTGATATTACTGAAGATGGCCTGAAATTTATAAAGCGAAATCATAATATAAGAACAAGTTTTATGTCTGTTTTATTCGATGGATTTTCAACAGAAGAATTACACGTGCAGGCCGAAGTTTTTAAACGCTTAGCCCATAATTTAGAACAACTTTCTCATACGATTATGAAACTAAGTAATGAGAATAGGGAGGAGTAACGAAGAATGCTATTAGTCTAGTTATTTAGGACTGAAAATTCAAAAAACATTGATAATATGAATAGGAGTGGAAAGAATGGGACATCCAACAATTTATCCAACAGGGGCAACAGTATATAATCCCGGGAAAGCTTGGAGTGGTTATACAATTTATCAAGCTGCAGATCATGGTGCTTTATTAATTGATATGAATGGGAAAGAAGTACACTTATGGAAAGGGTTACGGGGATTTCCAAACAAGGTGTTACCAGGCGGATATGTTTTTGGTCATACAGCACAAAGAGATCCTGAGTTTGGTTTTCAGGATGAAGTCGATTTAGTTCAAGTTGACTGGGAAGGAAACATCGTCTGGAAATTTAACCGTCTGGAACATATTGAAGACCCAGGACATGCCTCGCAGTGGATGGCTAGAGCTCATCATGATTACCAACGTGAAGGAAATCCTGTCGGGTACTATGCGCCAGGATTAGAGCCGAAAACAGAAAGTGGAAATACGCTAATTTTAGCGCATAAAAATGTACATAATCCGAATATCTCCGATAAGCCGTTATTAGATGATGTAATTATTGAAGTAGATTGGAAAGGGAATATTATTTGGGAATGGGCTGTCAGTGATCATTTTGAAGAACTTGGATTTGATGAAAGTGCTAAAAATGTATTATTCCGTAATCCTAATATTAGATCCTTTGGTGGTAATTCGGATGGAGATTGGATGCATATCAATTCTATGTCTACAATTGGTCCGAATAAGTTTTATGATCAAGGAGATGAACGTTTTCATCCTGAAAATATTATTTGGGATGCTAGGGAGTCAAATATAATTGCCATTATTGATAAAAAGACAGGAAATATAGTTTGGAAACT
Source organism: Bacillus cereus group sp. BcHK124 (assembly GCF_027712065.1). Taxonomy (NCBI): domain Bacteria; kingdom Bacillati; phylum Bacillota; class Bacilli; order Caryophanales; family Bacillaceae; genus Bacillus; species Bacillus cereus group sp. BcHK124. The sequence continues at coordinate 193,382 of NZ_JAQFPJ010000006.1, read as the reverse complement.
CGGTCCTGATTATTCTAGCCCAGATGTTAAGCATTTAGGATGGATCATTGGACAACATCATGCACATATCATTCCGAAAGGATTGCCTGGAGAAGGGAATTTACTCGTATTTGATAATGGTGGTTGGGCAGGATACGGTCTTCCAAATCCTGCATCTCCATACGGTTCCAAAAATGCTGTTCGTGATCACTCGAGGATTTTAGAAATTAATCCAGTAACTTTAGAAATTGAATGGCAATATACGCCAACTGAAGCTGGGTATCAAGCTCCTTTAGATTCATATCGATTTTACAGTCCATATATTAGTTCTGCTCAAAGGCTGCCAAACGGAAACACATTGATTACTGAAGGAGCAGATGGTCGGATTTTTGAAGTTACTCGTGAGCATGAGCTTGTATGGGAATATATTTCACCATATAAAAATAACAGAAACTCAAATATGGTTTACCGTGCGTATCGTGTACCGTATGAGTGGGTACCTCAACTAGAAAAACCAGAGGAGAAAGAAATTATTCCCCTTGATATAGCAGCATTTAGAGTACCAAATGCTGCAGAAGCTGGTACGGAATCCGTTGTGACAGTCGAAGGGACAATATCTTACGGCACCGGAGATTTTTGTGTAGCGACATTGGAAGAAATAAATAAAAAACGAGATTAACGCTAGTAAATTAAAGTGTGGGGAGAGTAATTTCCCCCCACTTATTAAAATGAACTTGATAGGTTCGTTATATGACAAAATGTTGCCATTTCTTTATTTGTAATAATTTAACGTAATATTGTGGTGAAATAAAATCCCGCTTCAAGTTTGAACAATTTGTTATGGAGGAGTGATAAATGGTGAAATTAAAGCCTTTATTTTTAAGCTTATCAATGATTACCAGTTTAGCTGTCGCAGGGTGCTCAAGCTTTTCAAAAGAAAGTGCGGGAACGACGAAAAGTAATGGGAAAGAAACGGCCACGGTGAAAATGGCTATAGATACAGCGGCGGGTGGTTCTTTTCAGTTTAGAGCTGCCGAGAAACAAGGTTATTTTGAGAAAAATAGTATTAAAGCTCAACTATCAAATTTTGCTTATGGAATTGATACAGTAAATGCGGTATTAACCGAACAAGCTGATACAGGTCTTGCTGCTGATTATGCGCTTTTAAATTCGTTAGGAAAAGGGGATATGGTCGTAATTTCAACACTTACGCGAGGAAATGAAAAATCATCAAAAGACAATGAGCTTCTAGTTAGAGAGGGGATTAAAACAGAAAATGATTTAAAAGGTAAAAAGTTAGGCGTACCTAAAGGGACTGTAACGGAGTATGTTTGGGCGAAATATTTGGTAGCGAAACATATTAATGAAAAGGATATTACCTTCGTTCCATATAGTACACCAGACGAAGCTATTGTAGGGATGAAAAATGGTGATATAGATGCTGTTTGGAGTTCTGGTGCGTTAAAGGATAAATTTAAAAATATAAAAGGTGTAACAAAATTAGGTGATTTAGAAAGTGCGGGCGTTACAATTGACAGCTATTTACTAGCAAAAAGATCATTTGTCGAGAAGAATCCAAAAGCAGTTGAAAATGCACTTAAGGCTCTTTCTGAAGGCATAAAATACGTAGAAAACAATAAAAAAGAAACAGCAAAACTTGCTTTTGAACAATTGAAACTACCAGAGAAAGACGCATTAAAAGATATTGAAAGACAGAACTATGTTCTTGGATTTACTAAAGAAGATGCTAAGCATCTAGAAGATATGAAAAAATGGTTAGAAGAAAAGGGGAAGCTGAAAGATAAATATGAATTGAAAGATAAGATTGATCTTGAATCACTAAAGAAAGCTTTCCCTGAATCTGTTACTTATAAATAGAATAGGAGTGAAGTATGGTGAGTACAGTAAGTGAAAAAGAAGTATTGAAATCTCCTGTAGCCATTTCTATTTCTGGGTTATCTAAATCATTTAATAATGAACAATTTGTTTTAGAAAATGTAAATTTAACAATTGGGAATGGTGAATTTTTTATATTACTTGGCCCGAGCGGATGCGGGAAATCTACATTACTCAGTATGATTGCTGGATTTGTTGAAAAAACATCAGGAGAACTTATGGTAAATGATGAAGAAATCAAAAAGCCGGACAGAAATCGCGGTGTCGTTTTTCAACAAGCAGACGCAGCACTTTTTCCGTGGCTAACAATTAAAGAAAATGTTGAATTTGGTTTGAAAATGAAAAAAATGATAAAGCAGACTCGAAACGAAATATCCTCTTATTATATAAAACTAGTTGGGCTAGATGGGCATGAAGGAAAATATCCAAGAGAACTTTCTGGAGGTATGAAACAAAGAGTCCAATTAGCACGTGTTTTAGCCAACGACTCGGAATTTTTATTAATGGATGAACCATTTGGAGCGCTCGATGCAATGACTCGAAGAACGATGCAAATAGAGTTAATTCGAATTTGGAAAGAAACAAACAAAACGATTATTTTTGTCACTCATGATATTCAGGAAGCTTTATTACTTGGGCAAAGAATAGGGGTAATGTCTAAAGGACCTTCTTCAAAAATTGAAAAGATTTACGATATTCCACTACCGTATCAGAGAACATTTACAGATAAAGAATTTAATTACTATTATCAAATGATCCAATCACACTTTGATTGAAAGGAGGTCCCAATATGAGCGCATTGAAAGATGAGAGTGCAAGAAAAGATACTATTTATGAAACAAATAATTTCAAGACTGGTTTAAAAAAGAAGCTATTACAAAGTGGAATTATCGCTTGGATACTTATCCTTGCAATATGGAGTGCTGTGGCGAGTTTTTCTGATCCGCAATTTTTGCCAAGTCCGATAGCAGTTTTGTATGGAGCGATTGAACTGAGTCAAAATGGTTCCTTATTTATATATATAGGAGTTAGTTTTTTAAGAGTAATAGCTGGATGGATTTTAGGGAATTTTGTAGCTATTCCGGTAGGGTTATTAATTGGCCGAATCCCATGGTTAAGAGCGCTATTTGATCCAGTTATCAATTTTATTCGTTTTATTCCACCTCTTGCCTTTATAACATTATTTATGCTTTGGTTTGGTATTGGAGAGCAATCTAAAATTTTCCTCATTACGTATGCAACTTTCTTTATCGTGACGATTAATACAATTACCGGTGTGCAAGCTGTTGAAGAAGATAAAATTCGTTCAGCGAGAAGTATGGGAGCATCAGAATGGCAAATTATGTTCCATGTCATCATACCTGCTGCACTTCCTTATATGTATACTGGAGCAAAGCTTGCGATGGGATCCTCATTTATGGCTATTGTTGGAGCTGAAATGGTTGCAGCTAATGAAGGAATTGGCTATATGATTTGGAATGCAAGGTTATATTTCAAAACAGATTGGATTTTTGTCGGTCTTGTTATTCTTGGATTGATGGGCTTCTTGATGGATCGGATATTTAATAAATTCGGAAGTGTAGTTCTGAAAAGATATAATGTGGTAAAAAAATAAAAAAGAGCCATTTAGCTGACTAAAAACGGTTAGATAAATGGCTCTTTTTTATGAATAAAAGTCGATGCGTGCTTACGTCTTATTATTTTTTTATTTCGGTTTCAATCCTCTTCACCAAATCAACAGACACGTTATGAAAATACTCTAAAACGACCTTCCTAATATCATCGGATATAACTTTCAAATCACCAGCTAAGTTTTCAGCAAGATGTTCTTTTTCTATCGGTTTTAACGTCGCATAAAATTCGCCAGCCTGCGTAAAGTCATCTTGTTTTGATATAGAAGTTCTCTCAAGTTTACCATCAACGTACCTTCCGTCACCGCTCGTTATTTGATTAGCAGGTGTCCAATTTTGCTGTTGGTTAATCGTTAATTTGCGGAATTCAGGTCCAATCCGTCTTCTTTGAGAATCACTATAAATGTTAGCTCGTCCTTGCAACATTTTATCATCTGATAATTCTGCACCGTCTAGTAAATTAGAAGGGGAGAAAGCGACTTTTTCTACTTGTTCCATATAATTTTCAGGGTTTTTATTTAATACCATTTTGCCGATTGGTATAAGAGGATACGCTTTTTCATCCCATATTTTTGTATCATCTAAAGGATCGTAAGAAAGATGCGCTTCATCTTTCGGGTCCATGAGCTGGACATATAAACCATATTCCACTGGTTTACCGTTTGCAATTGCATCATATAAATCTTTCCCGCTATAATCAGGGTTTTCGGCAGCCAGTTTATTTGCTTCCTCGCTAGTAATGAATTGTACACCTTCAAATGGGTACCAATGATACTTTACATACTTTCGATTACCTTCTGCATTTCTCCAAACATATGTATTTACACTATGTCCTGGAATGTGGCGAAGGCTTTTGGCCGTACCATTATCAGAGTACAAACGGACAACGAAATGTATGGATTCAGGTGCTCTAGCGACAAAGCTCCAAAATCTATTAGGGTCTATTAAGTTATTTTTAGGTGAAGGTGACAACGCTTGAATTGTTTCAGGGAAACGCATCGGATCGCGTACAGAAAAGACAGGAATGTGATTACATAATAGATCGAAAATACCTTCTTTTGTATAAAATTTTGTAGAAAAACCGCGTACATTTCTAGCAGTATCAGGTGTTCCTTTCGTACTAACAGCTAGTGAAAATCGTACCATAACAGGAACTTTCTCATTAGAATGTTGTAGAAAACTTAGTTTCGTATGTTCAGACATTGGATAGATTGTTTGAAAATAACCAAATGCACCAAATCCTTTTACATGAACAGGTCTTTCTAAAATTTTTTCGTGAATAAATTGTTGTAACGCCTCGTGAAGCACACTATCTTGCTTTAGAATAGGTCCACGTGAACCAACTGTTTGAGAGTGAAGTATAGCTTGTTCATTACGTACTCCATTATCATTAAAGTCTTTCCCTAGTAAAGATTGCCTCTGTTTATCATAGTTTTCATACATCAATATAGCCTCCAAATCTTTTTTGTCCATTGTTACTAAATATGATTTTATAGCGTTGATTATGTATAACACGCTAAGTTCAAACTAGTAACAGACCGCTAGATGAGAAAAACGCGTATGTAGTGGACCTGTTGAAATAGAAGAAATTATGGAAAAATGAATATCGGGAAGAACATTACTATTAAAATTTTAAACTTAAAAATGAATTTATATATGAATTTAAAGAAAATGAATAGAAATAAAACAGGGAGAATAACTAGGAGGAATGTAACATGTCGGATTGGTTTCAATTAGATAAAGAGTATATGATGTCAACGTACTGTCGTACAAAGCTTGCGATAGAAAGAGGAGAAGGGTGTAAGCTGTATGATGTGGATGGTAAAGAGTATTTAGATTTATTTTCTGGTGTAGGCGTAAATGTATTAGGATACAATCATCCGAAAATTGTGCAAACGACAATGGATCAAGTTACGAAGTCGTTGCATCTACCGTTTCATTTTTTAAACCCAGTTGCAATTGAGTATGCAAAGAAATTAGTTGATTGCTCTTTAAAAAACGGAAAGGTCTTTTTTACAAACTCTGGTACGGAAGCGACAGAAACAACGTTGAAATTAATTGATAAATATAGAGCTATTACGCATGAAGAACGTGAAGGAATTGTAGTGCTGAAAAATAGTTTCCACGGGCGTACGTTAGGAGCACTTCATTTTACGAGACAAGAAAGTGTATATCAAAATTTCCCTAAAACATCGATCCCGGTATATGAAGTTGAGCGCGAGAATATAGAGCAATTAGAAAAAACAATTATTCATGAAAATCCAATTGCAATTATGTTAGAACCTGTATTAGGAAGCGGGGGAATTTATCCATTATCGGGTGAATATTTACATGGTGTTCAAAATTTATGTGAGAAATATAATGTACTACTTATCGTTGATGAAGTTCAAAGTGGTATGGGGAGAACAGGAAAACTATTTGCTTATCAAAATTTCAATATTACACCACATATTATTCAAATTGGTAAAGGAGCAGGAGGCGGGATACCGCTAGGTGGAATTATTGTAGGTGAAAAGTTATGTGATGTATTTGCACCAGGAGATCACGGCACAACATTTGCTCATTCATCAATGGGAACGGCTTTAGGTTTAACGGTATTAAATACATTACTTGACGATGGTTTAATGCAAGAAGCATATGAAACGTCACTATATTTGAATGACAAACTGCAAGACATTCAGAAAGAAAATTCTTATTATATTCAGGAAGTGCGTCATGCGGGGATGATGTTTGGAATAAGTGTGAATGACACGAATGAAAATGTGAAGAAATTACAGCTTGAGTTAATGAATAAAGGAATGTTAGTCGATGTAACACAAGGGAATATTATTCGATTACTTCCGCCGTATATTATTACGAAAGAGGAAATTGACGCATTCACTTATGAGTTTATTTCTTGTGTTCATAACATAGCTGCTACAGCAAGTATTTAAAAAAATATAAAAAAATATAAAAAGCTGAAGAAGGCGCTATTTTAGCGGCTTCTTCAGCTTTTTAAAATAGTAAATTACTTAACATAGAGAGCATCTCATTGGACAAATAATTAATTATGTGAAACAATAATAACAGATAAGGAGACGTTAATTTTCCTTAAGTGCTTCGAATTAATTTTATTCAATAAGAGAAGGTGTGCTTAAAGAAGTTAAATTAAATAAGGAGCTGTTTTATTATATGCAACAAAATAATGATTTAAATTTTGAACCTCAAGACGTTAATATTGTCAATCCTAAACAAGCCAGGAAAGCAGTAGTTGCTACTGGTATAGGGAATGCAATGGAGTGGTTTGACTTCGGATTATACGCGTATTTAGCGGTAATTTTAAGTCAATTATTCTTCTCAGGTGTTGATAATAGTGGATTGCAACTTGTACTTACATTCGGTACATTTGCTGCAGCCTTTCTCGTTCGACCAATCGGGGGTGTATTCTTTGGTAGAATAGGAGATAAGTACGGCCGAAAAATCGTGTTAAGTACTACTATTATTTTAATGGCACTTTCTACATTATTCATCGCATTACTACCAACCTATGAACAAATTGGTGTATGGGCACCAATACTACTTTTAGTTGCTCGAATGATTCAAGGCTTCTCTACAGGCGGCGAATATTCAGGAGCAATGGTTTATATCGCAGAATCTTCTCCAGATAAAAAGCGTGGTATACTCGGTAGTGGTCTTGAAATTGGAACACTCTCAGGTTACATTGCTGCTTCGGTAATTGTTACCATTTTGACGTTATTGTTAACAGATGAACAAATGCTCAGCTGGGGCTGGCGTATTCCTTTCTTAATAGCTGCACCAATTGGCTTGGTCGGTTTATATTTACGCCGTCATTTAGATGAATCTCCTATCTTTGAAGAGATGGAAAAAGCACAAGAGGAATCTGAAGACAATGAACAATTTTCATTTATGGATATTATGAAATATCACAAAAAAGACTTCTTATTAAGCACAGTAATTGTCGCCTTCTTTAATATTACAAATTATATGATTCTTTCGTATATTCCTTCTTATCTAACTCAAGTACTTAAAGTCAAAGAAACAACTGGCTTATTAATTATTTCAATTACGATGGCACTTATGATTCCGCTAGCACTTTATTTCGGTAAATTAAGTGATAAAATTGGTAATAAACGCGTCGTGCAAATTGGCTTACTTGGTTTAACTGTATTTGCCATTCCAGCATTTTTACTAATAGGTAACGGACATATTGCCGCTATATTTGCAGGTATTTTCGTATTAGGTTTCTTCCTAAGTGTGTATGAAGGAACATTACCTTCATTATTACCATCACTCTTTTTCACCGATGTACGTTATCGAGCACTTTCGATCTCATTTAATATTTCTGTATCAATATTCGGTGGAACAACACCACTTGTATGTTCATACTTAGTTCATGCGACTGGTAACCCGCTCGCACCGGCATTTTATTTAACAGGTGTAAGTATCATTGGATTAGTCGTATTTAGTGTTCTATTCGTTACAACATCAGGACGCGCGCTAAAAGGTTCATATCCTACAGTAGAAACGAAAAAAGAAGCACACCAAATCGCTAAAGAAGACCCTGAAGAAACACTTTGGTGGCATGAAGAGTCATTAGAGATTGAAGCAGGGAAAAACGCCTCAATTTAAAAAATAACGTAGAAGTATAAAAAGACTCCTATGAAAATAGGAGTCTTTTTGTTGTCTTATTTTTTCCTTTTCTTTAAATCCTTCTGATACATGTAAAGCTTATGAATTTCATCCTTAAATTCCTGCAAAAGTACGGTGTTTTCCTCATTTGAATAACGCACTGTATTATAAGCATTAATAATAATATGACTTTGAATATTTACATCTTCTTCACTATTTATTCTATCTAACCATGCCTCAATAGTTTCGCCTCGATTTCTATTTAAAGGGGGAGTTAACTTACTTTCAAGCTTAAAAATCTCTTTTCGAATTTCGTTATGTGGCGGTTTGTTTCGTTTCAAACGTTTTTGGCTCATCCCTTCTTTATCAGTGATGATAGTAGATTCAAAGACAGGTATATTTGGTAAACTGAATTGTTTTCGTTTTTTTATTATTTTCCAAACGACATAAATAGCAATGGCTGCACAGGCTATTATGGTTATGCTATTTATAAGAGTTGGATCAAAAGGACGTGGCTCCAATCCATCCTTAATTGTAGGATCTTTTAGATTTCCTTTATTCGACCAAAAATCATCTGTTTCTTTTAACGCGGCTGCTGAAAATAATGGATTAATAGCGTATCCGAACCCTAATGCAACTGCTTCTATGATAAATGAAAAAACAAGACGAATGAAAGGAAACACTTGAATAAGTACTATACTCATTACACCAATCGTAATAATAGAAGCGAAACGTAATAACTGTTGATTACGATTTGCCCCGGTTAACCAAAATGTAATCATAATGTGTAAAACTAATAGTAACAGTTTCCATAAAGGTGGAAAGGGCGTATAAAATATGGCTGAAACACCAAACCAAACAATACCACCTAACGATTTTTGAACTGGATATCCTGGTCCAACTACATGTACGATAAAGAAGAAAAGCGGTAACATAATGGTGCCAAATAGAGAGAAAGGGAGAAAAATAGAACAACCGATTATTTGAGTTATTAACAGTATGACAAATCCTGTTGTTTTTTTCTTCATTAATTTATGAACAAGAAATACACCAATATAGCCTGTTGCTAAAAATATAACAACAGCAACAAGTTCGTCCCTTTCTGTTAATAACGAAAGGAGGAGCAGCAGAATAAAGTCATTAACGTGATAGAGCCAAGTTTTCAAGCTTTTCCACCATCCCTTCGTTATTTATGAGAAACGTAGGTTGCGATAGAAGAGAGAGGTCATTCTTCTGCAAGCCAATGTAAATCATTGTAGACGATCGTTCTCCTTTTCTATTTGTATAATGGAGAAATCCTTGTTTTGGAATTAGTGTGCTATCGTCTGAAATACGTGCCAATTCCTCTAAAGCTTTTGCGTAATGTGTTTGTCCTTCATTTAATGGTAAGTGCAGAGGGCCACCTTCAGCTAATACACTAATAAATAATTCAAACGGTATTTGATGCTTCGTAGCATATTGACAAATGTATGTTGCAAATGAAATAAGATCTTCTATATTATCTTTCCAACCAAACCCGCGATCAGCAGCTAAAGAAAGACAGATCGTCCAACTATAATTTTTTACAGGTTCATATTGCTTCGCCTGTAATTCCTGCATTTTAGCAGATGCTTTCCAATGAATAGAACGGAAAGACTCACGTTCATATCGTTTCACACCGATAATAGATGTTTCATCATTGTAAAATGAAAAATTGGTTCGATAAGATCCATTTAAAAGTTGCTGAAGTTCTTGCAAACCTGCTACTTCTTTAGGAGAAGGGTACACAATAATTTCAGTTCTTAATTTATCAAATACAGGTAAATGTACAGATAATAAATGAAAAGGATCTTTCAAAACACATTCGAATTGTTCAATTTGAAACACGCCACGCTTCGTTGCGGTTAATGATAAATCCCATTTTTGCATTGAATGAGCAGGTTGTGAAAATGGGAAAGAGAATAGTGTTTTTGATATTTGTTCAATTCCTTGATCTTTATTCGGTAGTAGGGACGGATCTAAATGAAAATAACAAACACCATTAACGAGTGGTATATTTGCTCCATTTTTTAAATGAATAAAAAACTGTCCAGATTCATCAGGGAAAAGCCGAGTTGTTTGTTTCTCATTTATCACTTGAAACTTTTTCTCTATGTAAGCGACATATTTATAAATGAAAATCGCAAATAAATAGTAGAAGAAAAAGAAAAACATAATGATTCGTTGCGGCATAAAAAATGTAAATAGTATCGCGCCTGGCACAGATAGTTGAATAATATGAAGTTGAAAAAATAAAGGTACAGTTACAACGCGCTGTCCATTCATGCTTGCTCAATCTCCACTGGCACGTCAACCTCTTTTAAAATCTTTTGCATCATTTCATTTTTTGTCGTACGTAATGCGCCTTCCATTGATAAGACGATACGGTGATTCCAAACAGAAGGAACTAACAATTGTATATCTTCTGGTGTGCAATATTCTCTCTCTCGTAAAAAGGCTAGCGCTTGAACAGCACGTACTAAAGCTAATGTGGCACGTGGACTTACACCGTTAGCGATATAATCATGATTTCTTGTAGCGTGAGCAAGTTTAATAATGTAATGTTCTAACGGTTCTGATACGAAAATTTCTTTCACTCGTTTCTGTGCCTCTAAAATATCATCTAAAGTAATAACAGATGTGACACTTTCTAGTGGTGCATCGTTACGAAAACGTCGCATCATTTGTAGTTCATCTTCAGGATTTGGATAACCTATAGAAATTGTCATTAAAAAACGATCAAGCTGTGCATCTGGAAGAGGGAACGTTCCTTGTGATTCAATTGGATTTTGCGTCGCAATAACAAAGAACGGTTTTGGAAGAGGAGTTGACTGCTTTTCAAGCGTCACTTGTCGTTCTTCCATCGCTTCTAATAAACTAGACTGTGTTCTTGGCATTGCACGGTTAATTTCATCTGCCAATAAAATATTTGCCACGACTGGTCCTAGTCTTAACTCGAATTCGCTCGTTTTCGGATTGAAGTATTCAATACCTGTCACATCACTCGGAAGTACATCGGGTGTAAATTGAACGCGAGAAAAATTACCACCAATACTTTTTGAAAGTGTTTTCGCAAGTAACGTTTTCCCAGTACCAGGTACATCCTCAAGAAGCACATGACCGTCAGCAAGCAAGGAAACAATTAATAGATCTATAACATTTTCTTTACCTACAAAAACTGATCCTATATTTTCTTTCAATTTATTTATCATATGTATCATTCCTTTCAAAATATAAACGGATATTTCTATATTTTAACAAATTATTCAGAAAATTTATACGGTTTTTCAATTCAAAGAAATAAATATTCAATTATTAAATTATATTCTTGCACATTTTGGAATGCAAATATATAATATCGGTATACGATGTATCGTAAGTCGATATATCATGAAGCGATGTATCGGAGGTGGTTATAATGAATACGAAAGCGAGAAAATATATTCCGTTAACTGAGGCGACATATTACATATTGTTATCACTAGTGAAACCAATGCACGGATATGGAATTATGCAATTGGTAGAAGAGATGACAAATGGAGAAGTAAAGCTCGGTCCTGGAACTTTATACGGGAATACGACGAAGTTACTAAAAGAGAAGTTAATAGTTGAAGTGGCTTCTACAGATAGAAAGAAGTGCTATGAATTAACGCCGTTTGGGAGAGAAGTGTTGGAGCTAGAGTACAATAGATTACAGCGTTCGGTTAAAAATGGGAATAGTATATTAGGGGAGTGATTGGAAGATGGAGACAAAAAGGGTATTTAAATTTTACGCGGGATGGAGTTTAGAAAAAGAGGAAGCCTTTTTAAGAAAAATGCATCAACAAGGCTGGGCGCTACAAAGGTATAATATGATGTATACGTTTAAGAAAACTGAGCCGAAAGATGTAATTTATAAAGCAGATTTTAGGTTGGATTATAAAGATTCAAAAGAAAAGAAAAAAGAATATATTGATATATATGAAATGTGTGGATGGAAACATGTAACGAGTTTTGCGAAATGGAATTATTTTTGCAAAGAGGTAGAAGAGGAAAATGAGTTGCCTGATATATATTCAGATAAGGAAACGAAGATACAAAAACTTACTGAGTTGTTACAAGTCATTGCAATTATGTTTGCAACATTAATTCCAGCACTTTACTTATGTCTTTTTGGAGTATCAGAATCTGGATTATATAAAGGTATGGTAGGTTTTTTGGGTTGTTTATATTTATATATACTTATTAATTTATATTGGAAGATTAATAAAATGAAAAAGGAAATATTGTAACAAAGGTTGCGACTATTAAAAGGGGAGGATTGGGATTGTATAGAATCAGCTCCTTTAATTTTTATATATGTTTATTTTGTTCGATCTTTTTTACATAATAAAAGACCTCCTTTTTAATTCATAGAACTAACAGTTACAAAGATAATCCCAGTAATGATACCTAAAAAAATCATAAATGAAGAAGTAATTAATAATAACGAACTAGTAATTAATATCACTTTATTAGATTTTTGTTTTTTATAAATGAAATAAAGTAAAAGACCACAAACAGTAGAAAGTATCCATGTAGCTAAACCGTAAGAAGTCGAGATTTTCTTCCAGTTGAAAATCCAAAAGTAAAAGATGACTATGTGACAAGTTAATAGTAGAAATGTTGATGGAAACATTATCTTTTTATTTAAAATCATTTGTTTTACCTCCCTTATGTAAATATTACTAAAAAAGTGTAGGGTTTAATATATATAATAAGGAAGAAATACATTTTTAATTAACGTATTAAACGAAAAAATCCCTTATAGAAAAATCTATTTCTACAAGGGATAATCATGTTTTTATTAGAAAGACTGATTTTGTGCAGGTTTAATAAATTGTTCAGGATTTTCAACAAGTCCGCATACAGCGCATTGGACTCTGTATGTAGGTCCTTGGTAAGCCATATGAAAAGCATTCATCGTTTCATTTGTGTATTCTTCTTCTACTTGACCAGTTTGTGGATTTAATTTAACTGGTTTTACTTGTTGCTCAAGAATATTAAAGCGCGTGCGGTTCGTTTTACAACTTGGACATAGCATTGGTTCCATATGTATACACCTCCATTTGTAGCATTTCTTAAACTCATTAATTTTATGCAAACAAAAAAACTTTCTCAATATAAATAGGTGTTTAATGTATTTAAAATTCAGAAAAAATAAAATATAATAAGAGTACGAACTGGTTATGTCCAAACCAAATCTCCTGTTTTATGCCAATAAGCTGGGGGGCCGAGAAATCGGCCTCATTTTTTTGTGCTCGCTACTATAGGAAACAAGGTTTTTATGAGACTTTTGTCGAAATTTTAGGGATGGATATAAAGGGGGATTAATAATGGATTTGAAGATGAAGTACATCATTTTATATGTAGAAAAGTTTGAGGAATGTTTAAAATTCTATAAAGATATTTTACAGTTGCCTATAAAAGCAGAGCACGGTACATATATTGAATTTAATACGGGATCTACAATATTAGCAATGAATACGCGGCAAGACGTGAAAGAATTAATAGGATTACCACTTACAGAAGGCGAGTTACAATCTTCTCATTTTGAATTAGGATTCGTTGTTGAAAATGTAGAAAAAATGATTGAGCAATTTAGAGAACAAGGTATTACGATTTTAGTTGAACCAATTGTAAAGCCGTGGGGACAAACAATTGCATACATTGCTGATCCAGATGGGAATTATATCGAAATTTGCAGTTCATTAGAATAGAAGGAGAAAAAGAGATGGGGTTTCCGAAACTAGAAACAGAACGTTTACAATTAAGAGAATTAACACTGTTAGATGCAGAAACGATGTTCCGTTATTTTTCAAAAGAATCTGTTATACGTTATTTCGGAATGGATTCTTTCGAAAATATTGAGCAAGCGAAAACAACGATTCAAACGTTTAAAAATCGTTATGAAGAGGGAAGTGTATTTCGCTGGGGAATAGAGAAAAAGGGGACGGGCCAATTAATCGGAACGTGTGGTTTTCATTTAATTAACCATCATCATAAGCGAGCTGAAATTGGTTATGAATTAGACGATACATATTGGGGACAAGGATACGCATCGGAAGCGTTACAGGCGATTTTAGCTTACGGGTTTGAAACATTGCAACTTATAAGAATTGCTGCTGTTGTATATGTAGAAAATAAAGCTTCTCAAAAATTATTAAATAAAGCAGGATTTCAAGAAGAAGGATTACTTCGAAAACATATGATTCAAAATGGAGTTGCGCATGATACGATTTTATATTCTTTATTAAAAGAAGAGTGGAAGAAATAATGAGTACAAACGAACTTATAACTATTATGAAGAAGCATAGGGAAAATAGATTCATTTTAGGTATAGATGGTTTAAGTCGTTCAGGAAAAACAACATTTGTTGCAAATTTAAAGGAAAATATGAAACAGGAAAGCATTCCGTTTCATATTTTTCATATTGATGATCATATAGTGGAGCGTAATAAACGCTACGATACCGGATTTGAAGAATGGTATGAGTATTATTATTTGCAATGGGATATTGAGTGGCTTCGGCAGAAATTTTTTCGAAAGTTACAAAATGAAACGAGACTGAAATTACCGTTCTATAATGATGAGGTAGACTTATGTGAAATGAAAAAAGTACAGATCCCCATAGTAGGTGTCATAGTAATTGAAGGTGTTTTTCTACAGCGAAAAGAATGGAGAAATTTCTTTCACTATATGGTGTATTTGGATTGTCCAAGAGAGACACGGTTTCTACGGGAAAGCGAAGAGACCCAAAAGAAACTTTCGAAGTTTCAAAATAGGTATTGGAAAGCAGAGGATTATTACTTAGAGATGGAATCGCCGAAGGATAGGGCGGATTTAATCATCAAATGATTTGAAAATAGAAGGTGGACATAATGAATATTTTATGGGATTTTGATGGTACGTTATTTGATACGTATCCTGCATATACAATGATGCTATCTGAAATATTGGGTGATAGTGTAGATGAACAAGAAATTTACAAAAATCTAAAAATATCATATTCACATGCAATTCACTATTATAATATTTCACGTGAACAGGAAGAAAGGATTAAAATTTTGAAGGGGAAAATCACTCCAAAAGATATGAAACCTTTTGGAGGTGTTGAAGAGATTTTGAAATATGCGGATAAAAATGTGATTATGACTCATAAACATAGGGCGGGGGTTATGGAAATTTTAGAATATTACGGCTGGGACAAATACTTCGTCGACATGGTTACAATTGACGATGGTTTCCCCCGAAAACCGAACCCTTTATCTTATGATTATTTGCATAAAAAGCACAATATTGATTTAGCTATTGGTGATAGAGAGTTAGATTTATTACCTGCAAAAGAATTAGGTATTTCAACATGTATGTTTCAAGGGGATTGTGATGTAGCGGATTATTCTTTATCGCATTACTCGGAATTTTTTAAAGTGGTGAATGATAGAGGGTTTTCTTTATAAAATAAGTGATTATTAAAGACTGTATCTTTCCATTTAAAGATACAGTCTTTATTTTTTAGAGTTATTGCATCTTTATTTTCTATACACTTCAATACGTTCGTTCCCCCAGGTATTCAACAAGGTTTCTATGTGTACCAATTGCCATGGATTAAAGAATGATTGTCCATCTTTATTAAAGAAATAACCGTCGCCTAGATGAAAAGAGGCATGTAGTACTTTGTTCTTTTCATTTTTCCAAACAAGGATATCGCTAGGTTGTAAAGAATCGATAGAAGCTGATTTTAATCGATACTGTTTTATTTGTAAACCTTTTAGAAAGCTATTATCATGTACCCATTTCGTAATAATCCATTTTGTCTCAGATTTTTCACTACAAATACTCGCTAAAGTAGCTGCAAGACAATTTGCTCCGTTTGCAGTTGAAAAAGTATTAAAATAGGGAGCGATATAGGGAAAACTTTTTTTGAATTTTTTGATTTGCTCTTTACTTAATGAAGTTTGATAAACAAATTGTTTTGTTAATAAAAGTAAAAATTTATATTGAAACTCTTTATGTAAGTTATCCCATAGTGATTTTTGCATACTTATATAACGCTTCGAATCATATGTAAATGAATAAGGAGATACATGTTGTAATATGAACGTTTTACTTGAAGGAGATGGTATATCCTCTAGTACACATTCAATCATATCCCATTCATAAATAGAGCCTCTATTAACTTCAAATTGAATTCGGAAAATACTTTCGCGTGTTTCTTTGTCCCATTGCATAATCAAACTAGGGTTTGCTACACAAACAAATTGAATGTCCTTATGAATATTCCATACTTGATAACTATTTCTGCTATTAATATTGTTAAAAATGGTATGGTTAGAAAATTCCTCCTTAGGCATTAGTAAAGTATTAGATGTGAAATGTTCTACTACTGTTCCATACTTTTTAGGGAAAAAGAATAAATCATATTCAGGTAGAAATTGTTCAATCCATTTATTTAGTATATTTGTTTCGATTTGTATACTTGTCATTAAAAATCACCTCTAAATCTATATTCTACACTAGTACTTTAAACACCTTCTTAATATACAGAAAAAGCAATATTACTTATCATTAGATATGAAAATATAGGAAATATTATTCAGTGTTTGTAAGTATTCATGTTATTCTAATAATAGATTTCAATAAAGCGAGTGATCACATGAGTATTTTCATTTTAGAAGACGATGTCATACAAGCACAGCAAATGAAGCGGCTAGTTGAAGAGATTTGCGAGAAATATAGGTTGCCTTTTGATTTTATTGAGGTAACTAGTAAAAGTGAAAACATCATTACTAACATTGCTAAGGCGAAGTATGTCCCAATCTATTTTTTAGATATAGAGATTAAAAGGGAAGAGCGTAAAGGGTTACAAGTAGCACAAGAGATACGAAAGTATGATACGCAAGGAATTATCGTGTTTGTAACGACGCATTCTGAATTTGCACCTATTTCATACCAATACATGGTAGCAGCTTTAACTTTCATTGATAAAGGGTTGCCATACAAGGAGAGATATAAAGTTTTTGAACAATGTTTACTTCAATATGAAGCAAGAAATAAGCATATTATTCCGTCCGATGACTTTATCGTTGAAAATAGTAATGCCACTGTGCGGGTTCCTTTTCATGAAGTTGAATATGTTATGACTGATGAACCGCACCGTTTAGCATTAGTGACGTTAGATCGTATCGTTTATTTTTATGGAGCATTAAAGGAGATAGAAATAATAGATGAACGTTTATTTCGTTGTCATCAATCCTATATCGTGAATACGAAGCAAATGTCTTCTTATGATGCGAAGCAAAAAATGATAGTTTTAAAAAGCGGGAAACGTATTCCGGTATCACGTCGTTTAGTGAGTAAAGTACGTAACATGTTAAAGGGTGAGATGTAATGTATATTTATGATTTATTTGCAATATTGCTTACTAGTATGTGTCATACGTTTTTATACATACAATTAATCCGGTATAACAGATTGTCAGTTAGAATGTTAATAGCTTTAAGTGCGGTATTCATTATTTTACTTGCTATTGTCGTAACAGTAACGAGATATCCAGAATTGAATAGTACGATTGTGTTATTTTTAATAAGTTTAGGATTAATGCAAAATGAACTAAAACTTAAGCATAATGTATATTTTGCACTAGTGAGCATGGTGATTATAACGTTAGTAAAAATGTTGCTTTTGGATTTAGGAATGAAACTCTTTATGTTAACGCCATTCAATTTATATTTATGGACAGGAAGTATAATTCATCTTATCGTAACGACACTTACTTTTATCGGTATTCTATTAGCGCGTAAAAGAATTCAAAAAATTGCTCAATATATAGTAAGTAGTCCGTTATATTATATAACTTACATATTATTAATTGTCGGGTTTATTATTGAACTAATTTTAACTCAACCGTCAACTGAGTTTTTAGCAAAAATAAATCAACAATACAGTGAAGTAAGTTATAATTCAGCGATTATTATTTTTTTATTATTACTAATCATTGTACTAATAAGCTCACATTTATCGAAAGAAAAGTTACGAGAAGAGCATGAAAAACGTTTAGATAAAGAGTTATTAGATTATGTGGAGAAATTAGAGAATATGCATGATGAGCTTGCTAGTTTCCGTCATGATTATATGAATGTATTACTATCGTTAGAAGAGGGAATACGTACAAAAAATGTGAAAGAAATTGAGAAAGTGTACTACGATGTTATTGCTCCCACATTCAAAACAATAAATGATCATGAACTTGATATCGCAAAATTATCTCGCATACATATTCCTGAAGTAAGGAGTGTATTAAGAGCGAAAGTCGGTACTGCCCAGCAGCAACAAATAAAAGTAATGCTTGATATACCAGAGAACATTGAAAGTGTTTCGATGGCGATTATTTCATTTATTCGCATCATTTCAGTTTTAGTAGACAATGCAATTGAAGAAGCCGTACAAAGTGAGGAGAAGATATTGCAAATCGCATTCTTTAAAATGGATTCACGACAATATTTCATCGTGCGTAATAGTTCAAAAAGTGAAGGGATTGATTTGCAAAAAATTTATGAAAAAAACCATTCAAGTAAAGAAGGGACTAGAGGATACGGACTATTCTCATTAAAACGTATCATGAATAAAACAAATAATGCGACGTTAGAAACAACTTATGTAAGTCCCTATTTCACGCAAACATTTATATTAAAAGAGATGAAATAACCATCTATGATGAAAATGAAACCGAATAGGAAATAACTACATACTTTCTTCACTCATTTTTATACACTTCAAGTAAGAGGTGAAGCGAGATGAATGGTCTTATTTTTACAGCAATGATTAGCTTTGGTTTACCGCTTATTGCACTTTTATATGCTTTTTGGAAGAAACGCTATATTCCATATATGTTAGGGGTATTGGCTTTTGTTGTATCACAAATATTGATTCGTATACCAATACTGAATTATGTAAATGGAACTAGCACAGATTTTCAAATGTTTTCTGTTATGCAGCCTGTCCTATTTGCGCTTTTGCTTAGTTTATCAGCTGGAATTTTTGAAGAGGTAGCTCGTTTTATCGCCATGCGCTATTTTATGAAACAACGAGATTGGCAGTCTGGTTTTTTATTTGGGGCAGGACATGGTGGTATTGAGGCAGTGTTAATAGTTGGCATCCCAGTAATATCCCTATTATTTTCACAAACAGTCATTCAAAATGGTGACAGTTACTATTTCGGCGGCATTGAGCGTATTTTTGCGATGGTATTACATGTTGGGCTTTCCTTCATTGTATTACAAGCTGTCGTCCAAAAAAAATTTCGTTATGTTGTATATGCAATTCTCATCCATGGGGCTGCAAATGCAATAGCGGGCATTATATCACTTTATGTACCAGGAAAAAGCGGGATCATTATATCAGAAATTTCAATAGCAATTTGTGCGTTACTCGTTTTTAGTTATAGTTTCATTTTAAAAAGAAAGGGTGTATGAAAATGAGAAGAATGTTACTTATTATTATAAGTGCTATCGCGGCGTTCGCGCTCGCAGCATGTACCGGTAATAAAGTAGATGAAAGTACGTCAAAAAAGTTTATTCCAAAGGCGGAAGAAATTGTATCATTATTAAATGAGGCAAAGTATAAAGACGTGCGTGAAAAATTTGATAGTAAAATGAAAGCTGCATTGTCAGAAGAAAAGATGAAAGATCTTACACCTATAATAGAGAAAGCTGGTACATTCGAAAAAATTGAAAAACAATCGATTGAAGAAAAAGATGGCTTATATACTGTTATTCTTGTAGCAAAATATAGTAAAGAACAACGGACATTCATTATAACTTATAATGATAAAGAAGAAATAGCAGGTTTAGTTATTAAATAAAAAGAGTCCTTCTCGTATGAAGGACTCTTTTTATTCGATATCTTCAGGTCGATATTCTAAAATATCCCCAGGTTGGCATTCTAATGCTTTACAAATGGCTTCTAAAGTTGAAAACCGAACTGCTTTTGCTTTTCCGTTTTTCAAAATAGAAAGGTTAGCCATTGTAATTCCAACCTTCTCCGAAAGCTCTGTTACACTCATTTTTCTTTTCGCTAACATTACATCAATATTAATAATAATTGCCATATTATTCACCTCAGACCGTTAAATCATTTTCTGATTTTATATCTATCGCATCTTTTAATAGTCTTTGGAGAACGGCAGCAAAGACCGCGATTACCATTGAAGCAAAAATCATAATCATTCCAATAATAATAATGCCAGGGGCGTCATCTCTCTCTGCCACAAGATAGAAAAGTGGCATACCTAATACATATAATACACTAATTGCTAGTGCGCTGTACTTAATATTTTTTAAGGCTTTAACAGATAGTTCTGAGAATGCATTGTTCTTATCAATATAGTTTAAAAGCTTAAATGTTTGGTACAAAGCAAAATAATAAGGTATTGCTGTTGCGTATAAGTTGATAAATACAAGATATTTAATATATGCAATATCAGGATATAGTTCAGCAGCGAAGTTTCCTATTTTAGGAACTAAAAAAATGCACATAGCAAGAACAGGGATACCCATTAGAATCACAGCTGTCTTTAGGAAGAGTGTTGATCCTTGTTTCATAAAAAACACCTCATTTATTTAATATCTTATTAATTTACCACGGAATTTATTGTTAAACAATAAATTTTTGTTTAATTCAATTGGGGATTTATTGTTTAACAAGTTAATAATAAAAAATCTTCTTTATAAGATAGATGAACTATACCGACATGTAATGAATAAGAAAGTTACTATTGTTAGCTTTAGAAAAATTGGGAACTAATAAAACATATGTAGGCAGTCAGAATTTTGTATGTAAATGAATGTGAAACTAATGGAGGCGCAATCATGTTTGTATTGGGTTTAAAGATGAAGAAGTTACTGTTAGTAGGAACGATCACACTAAGTATGTTATGTACTGAAAGTATGATGGATGATCATACGGTGGAAGCGAAAGTGAAAAAAGTAGAACGTCAACCGAAAAATGTAATCATAATGGTTATGGACGGAACGAGTTCTTCAGCAACTACATTAGCTCGCTTGTATAAAGGGAAACCACTTGCATTAGATGAAATTGTAACAGGAGGAGTTCGTACATATTCGGCGGAATCAGCTATAACAGACTCAGCTCCAGCAGCTACAGCTTTAGCGACGGGGAATAAATCGAATTCTGGATATGTAGGGGTATTACCTACTATTGTGAGTTCACCTGGCTTAAAATCAATAAAAGAAGAGGACAAGTTACGTCCAGTTGCCAATGTTTTAGAAGGTGCGAAACGTACTGGTCGCGCAACTGGAATTGTTGCTACAGCTGAAATTCAGCATGCTACTCCCGCTGGATTCTCTGCTCACCATGTAAACCGCAAGCATTTTGACGTAATTGCGGAGCAACAAGTGTATCAAAATATAGATGTCGTATTAGGCGGGGGAAAAGCGGCACTGCTACCTATAAAAAGAAAAGATGGTGAAGATTTAGTAAAAGTGATTCAAAATAAAGGCTACGACTTTATTGAAACGAAAGAGGCATTATTGAAATCTAAATCTAATAAAATGTGGGGCTCTTTCTCACATAATGCCTTAGCGTTTGATATGGATCGTGAAGCAACAAATCCGGAGCAACCAACACTTTCGCAAATGACGGAAAAAGCAATTCAAACGTTATCAAAAGATAAAGATGGGTTCTTTTTATTTGTGGAAGGAAGTAAGCCAGATTGGGCTGCACATGTGAATGATCCAATTGGGATGATTAGTGATGTATTGGCATTTGATAATGCAGTTGCAGAAGCATTAAGATTTGCAAAAAAAGATGGTAATACGATGCTAATAGCCGTAGCGGACCATGGTAACAGCGGTATTTCTATTGGCAATATGAATACGACAAAAGGTTATAATACTACGCCGGTCTCTACATATATTGATCCATTGAAAAAAGCGAAAATGACACTTGAAGGGACTATCAATAATTTGAAATCTGATATATCCAATGTAGAAGAGGTAGCTAAATTATACGGGTTGGACAATTTAACTTATGATGAAAAAGAAAGGTTAAAAGTGGTTAAAAAGAAAATAGATGTAGGTCCAATTTTCACTACATTATTGGCTAACCGTGCGAACATAGGCTTCACAACAGGAGGGCATACTGGTGAGGATGTATTTTTATATTCATACGGTCCTCAAAAGCCAGTTGGTTTGATTCAAAACACGGACGTTGCAAAGACAATGGCGAAAGCGATGGGCTTTAATTTAGAAGAAGTAACAAACAAATTATTTGTAGAGAGTGAATTAGCCTTTAAGCAGAATGGTGCGACTGTAACAGTAGATAATACTAATGCAGTAAATCCTGTGCTCATAGTAAAACGTAATAATGTAACAGCTCAATTATTTGTTAACAAAAATATAATTCGTATTAAGAATAAAGATTATGAATTAGGAAGTGTTGTTGTAGAAAGCAATGGTAAATTCTATGTACCAGAAGAAGCAAGTCGTTTATTCATAAAGCATTCTCGTTAAAAAAACGCCAATTCCTTAGCTACTACTTAGGAATTGGCATTTTTGTGTAGATGAGATTTCACTTGAAAAAAGAGGAAAGAGAACCACAAATTCTAGAGTGAACTTCTTGTAAATTCACCTATTTATGTTTTTCATCCTAGAAAAAATATTTCTCAACATTTTAGTACTTTAAAAAGATTGAATATTCGTATTATAACGAATATTATATTGCTATCGGCAAAAATCGATAATTTGCAGACACTGGGGAGGAAATACATTGAAAAAGAAAAAGAAATTAAAACCTTTAGCGGTATTAACAACAGCAGCAGTGCTAAGTAGTACGTTTGCTTTTGGAAGTCATGCAGCGTATGCTGATACGCCACCATCTCTACCAATTGATGAACATTTAATACCAGAGGAACGCTTGGCAGAAGCGCTGAAGCAACGGGGAGTAATCGATCAATCTGCATCACAAGCTGAGACATCAAAGGCTGTCGAAAAATATGTTGAGAAAAAGAAAGGGGAAAACCCTGGAAAAGAAATCTTGACAGGAGATAATCTTACGCAAGAAGCTTCAGATTTTATGAAAAAAGTAAAAGATACAAAAATGAAGGAAAATGAACAGGCGCAGCAACCCGAAGTAGGATCAGTAGCTGGGCAAGGTCTAGGATTGAACCCAGGAAAATTAAATGGAAAAGTACCGACTACACCAGCGAAGCAAGCTGAGTACAATGGGGCTGTTCGAAAAGATAAAGTACTTGTATTACTCGTAGAATTTAGCGATTTTAAGCATAATAATATTGATCAAGAACCGGGTTATATGTATTCTAAGGACTTTAATCGTGAACATTATCAAAAAATGCTATTTGGTGATGAGCCATTTACGTTATTTGATGGATCGAAGATTAATACATTTAAACAATATTATGAAGAACAATCTGGCGGAAGCTACACAGTTGATGGAACTGTAACGGAATGGCTTACTGTTCCAGGAAAAGCGTCAGATTACGGTGCTGATGCGGGAACTGGCCATGATAACAAGGGACCTTTAGGACCAAAAGATCTTGTGAAAGAAGCATTAAAAGCAGCGGTAGCAAAAGGTATCAATTTAGCAGATTATGACCAATTTGATCAATACGATCAAGATGGTGATGGAAATAAAAATGAGCCAGATGGAATTATTGATCATTTAATGGTAGTACATGCAGGCGTGGGTCAAGAAGCTGGCGGTGGTAAATTGAAAGATGATGCAATTTGGTCTCATCGTTCAAAACTAGGGTCGAAGCCATATGCGATTGATGGTACAAAATCTTCTGTTTCGAACTGGGGCGGAAAGATGGCTGCATATGATTATACAATCGAGCCAGAAGACGGAGCGGTTGGTGTGTTTGCACATGAGTATGGTCATGATTTAGGCTTACCAGATGAATATGATACAAAGTATTCAGGACAAGGTGAACCAGTTGAATCATGGTCTATAATGAGCGGCGGTAGCTGGGCCGGAAAAATTGCAGGTACAGAGCCAACAAGTTTCTCACCGCAAAATAAAGAGTTTTTCCAAAAAAATATGAAGGGGAACTGGGCGAATATTGTTGAGGTAGATTATGATAAACTTCGTACGGGAATCGGTACTGCAACATATTTAGATCAAAGTGTGACAAAATCAAAACGACCAGGAATCATTCGTGTTAACTTGCCAGACAAAGATATAAAAAATATTGAGTCAGCATTTGGTAAGAAGTTTTATTACAGCACGAAAGGAAATGACATTCATACAACACTTGAGACACCAGTATTTGACTTAACGACTGGAACGGATGCTAAGTTTGATTATAAGGCATTTTATGAACTGGAAGCGAAGTATGATTTCCTTGACGTATATGCGATTGCAGAAGATGGAACGAAGACACGCATTGATCGAATGGGTGAAAAAGATGTAAAAGGTGGTATAGATACAACGGATGGTAAGTGGGTTGATAAATCATATGATTTAAATCAATTCAAAGGAAAGAAAGTAAAACTGCAATTTGAGTATGTAACAGATATTGCGGTAGCTTATAAAGGATTTGCGTTAGACAATGCAGCATTAACTGTAGATGGAAAAGTTGTTTTCTCTGATGACGCAGAAGGCCAGCCAGCAATGACATTAAAAGGATTTACTGTGTCTAACGGATTTGAACAGAAGAAACATAACTACTATATCGAGTGGCGTAATTACGCTGGGTCTGATACTGCATTACAATATGCACGTGGTCCAGTATTTAATACAGGAATGGTTGTATGGTATGCGGATCAAAGCTTTACAGATAACTGGGTAGGCGTTCATCCAGGTGAAGGGTTCCTTGGAGTAGTAGATTCTCATCCAGAGGCAATCGTAGGAACATTAAACGGACAACCTACTGTGAAGAGCAGTACACGTTATCAAATTGCCGATGCGGCATTCTCATTTGATCAAACGCCAGCATGGAAAGTAAATTCACCAACTCGCGGTATCTTTGACTATAAAGGATTACCAGGAGTTGCAAAATTTGATGATTCTAAGCAATACATCAACAGCGTTATTCCAGATGCGGGACGTAAGTTACCTAAACTAGGATTGAAGTTTGAAGTAGTAGGTCAAGCTGAAGACAAGTCTGCAGGTGCAGTTTGGATCCATCGATAAAATAAAATGAAATGAAGAGGAGCTGCCATAAGCTGGTGAAACTGACTTATGGCAGCTCTTTTCTGCTTGTGAAAAAGTTTGTAGAAGTTCATTTTATAAATGAAATGCTCCATTTGTCCAATTATAGCGCTATTTTGGGAGTAAGTAATTTGTAAGTATTGAGTAAGAAAAAAGAGATTTTTATAGTATATAATATTTATTATATCTACTTTTAACACCTGATACTAATAGTATGCTATAATATGAATTAGCAACAAAAAGGAAAGGAATTAGAAAAATGACATTAGAAAATACTAAAAATTTAAAAAAACAAGTTGCTCCGTATGAAAAATCAACGATTAAAAAAAGTGTGTGGCAACTTATTAACACAGTCGTGCCATTTGTTATTTTATGGTACCTTGCTTATAAAAGTTTGTCTGTTTCTTATCTGTTAGCATTAGTTCCATCTTTGTTAGCTGCTGGTTTTATGACAAGAATTTTCATAATTTTTCATGATTGTACCCATTATTCATTCTTTAAAAGTCGACCTGCTAATAGAATAGTAGGGACATGTATGGGGGTGTTAACGTTATTCCCATTTGATCAATGGGGGCATGAGCATGCGATTCATCATGCTACAAGTGGTAATTTAGATAAGCGAGGTACAGGAGATATTTGGACGCTTACAGTCGATGAATATGTAGCTGCACCATTTAGACTTCGTTTAGCATATCGTTTATATCGCAATCCATTCGTTATGTTTGGATTAGGTCCGATTTATGTTTTCTTGCTTAAAAATAGATTTAACCGAAAAGGTGCAAGACAGAAAGAACGTATGAATACGTATTTGACGAATATTATTATCGTTGCTGTAGTAGCAATACTTTGCTGGGCAATAGGGTGGCAATCGTTTCTGTTCGTACACGGTACGATATTCTTAATAGCAGGTTCAGTAGGGATTTGGCTGTTTTACGTACAGCACACTTTTGAGGATTCTTATTTTGAAGAGGATAAAGATTGGGAATATGTAAAAGCGGCAGTAGAAGGAAGTTCATTTTATAAACTTCCAAAAATCTTGCAATTCTTAACTGGTAATATTGGATTCCATCATGTTCACCATTTAAGCCCAAGAGTACCTAATTATAAGCTAGAAGAGGCACACAATAATACGCTTCCGTTAAAAAATGTACCAACAATTACACTTACTACAAGCTTACAATCACTACGCTTCCGTCTTTGGGATGAGAAAAGTAACAATTTTGTTAGCTTTAAAGATGTAAAAAATATAATTAAAAATAATGTTTCTGTTCGGGTGAAATCGGAATTATAATTTCATCGGCTATAAAACTCCCCTTAATCATTTTCGATTTAAGGGGAGTTTTTGTTATATATGACGGATATTGAGGACGTGGAATACTCATATGTATGTATAAATTCAAGGGTACGGTAATCATATTATGTAAATAAGATAAAACATCATTATTTTTTATTATTGTGAAGGATATCATACATATATAATGGAAAGCAGAAGGTAGAGGAGAGTAATGATAAGAACAGAAACAACGTAATAAAATAATTCTTTCAAAAGGGAGGGGACAGGAAAGATGTTGAAATTACAAGGAAAATATAATGAAGCGAAAGTATTTACAAATAACGTTGATGAGACGGCGACTGGGCAGATTATTGATCTTTGTAATCAAGAATTTGTAAGGGATAGTCAAATTCGTATTATGCCAGATACACATGCGGGAGCAGGGTGTACGATTGGAACAACAATGACAATACAAGATAAAATTGTTCCTAATCTTGTAGGGGTAGACATTGGTTGTGGTATGGAAGTTGTTGTAATTGATAAGAAAAAAGAAGAAATTAATTTCGATTATTTAGACGAAACAATTCGTAAATTTGTTCCAAGTGGTTTTCGTATCCGAGATAAAGAACATCGATTCTCAAAAATGATTGATTTTGATGGTGTGAGAGCTCCATTTACATTACAACGCGCTCAAAAAAGTATAGGTACTCTTGGGGGAGGGAATCATTTCATCGAACTAAATGAAGACGATAAAGGGAATGTATATATTGTCATTCATAGTGGTTCTCGTAATTTAGGAAAGCAAATAGCAGAGTATTATCAGAACTTCGCATATGAACAACTCATTGATGTTACATCAATGAAAGATGAGATTATTAAGAGATTAATGAAAGAGGGGAGAGAAAAAGAAATACAAGAAACTTTACGTGGAATAAAGAAGCCTAATATTCGAAAAGAATTAGCTTATTTAGAAGGACAGGGATTCAAAGATTATATGAATGACATGAATATTGCTCAAAAGTATGCTGAGTTAAATCGTAAAGCAATGATTGATGAAATTGTTACGAGAATGGACTGGAAAATTACGGATCAGTTTACTACAATACATAACTATATAGACATAGAAAATATGATTCTACGAAAAGGTGCTATTTCAGCTCAGAAAGGTGAACGAGTCATTATTCCAATTAACATGAGGGATGGTTCAATTATTGCATTTGGTAAAGGTAATGCAGACTGGAATTTTTCTGGTCCGCATGGGGCAGGACGTATCATGAGTCGTAAGAAGGCTAAAGAATCATTCAGTCTAGAGGAATTTCAAAATACGATGACAGAGGTGTGGACTACATCAGTGGTAGAAAGCACAATTGATGAGGCACCAATGGTATATAAGCCAATGGGTGAAATTATCGAAAATACGAAAGAGACAGTAGATATAAAGCATATTATTAAGCCATTATATAATTTTAAAGCGAATTAAAATGATAAAAGACCGCACATGAAGTGAAAGCCATGTGCGGTCTTTTATATAAGCAGGGTATTACATCGTCTCGCTAATTTTAGTCTCACTATTAGTGTTAGTAGAAATTCTTTTCTTAACTTTTAAGTGATAATAAGTGTAGCAAAAGATAATAAATGGTACAGTGCAATAGATTCCAAGTCGTTGTTCTGGGATAAAGATTAGACTGATTAATATAATGCCGTACAATCCAAAACCAAGTATTGGTACAAGTGGATAAAGTGGAGTTTTGAACTTTAAGTCCTCTAATTTTCCGCCGTCTGCTAAATAATGTTTACGGAAAAAGAATTGAGAGACACAAATTGACATCCAAACAATGATTGTTATGACGCCAGAAATGGAAATGAGCCATAAGTAAACCGTTTCAGCAGCTACAACGCTTGTTAAAAGAGAAAAAGCAGAAATAGCAATTGTCATAATTAAAGCATTCAAAGGTATTCCTCGTGATGATAATTTCTTTAAAAAGGCTGGAGCCATTTCATTTTTGGATAATGACCAAAGCATACGAGTTGCCGCGTACAGTCCTGAGTTTGCGACAGAAAGAACAGCAGTAAGAATAACAAAGTTCATAATATCAGCCGCATATGGAATGCCGATATTATCAAAAACAGCAACGAACGGACTTTTTGTTAATCCTGCTTCTTCCCAAGGAATTAAAGCAACGAGAACAAAGATTGCTAAGACGAAGAAAAACATCGTGCGCCATATAATATTTCTAATAGAACGAGGTAAAGTTTTTGCTGGATCTTCACTTTCACCTGCTGCGATTCCGACAAGTTCTGTACCTTGGAAGGAATAATTGACTGTAACCATTGTTAATAGGATAGCTGCAAGTCCATTTGGGAATAAACCACCATGATTTACGAAATTTGATAATAGCGGAGCTGGTTCGTCGCCTTTTAAATCGATAAAACCGAACATAGCGGCGCCGCCAAGAATAATAAAAGCGATAATGGCAGATACTTTTATACTTGAAAACCAAAATTCTGTTTCTGCATAACTACGAGCAGATAGTGCGTTAATCGTGAAGATCGTAACGCCAAATAGTAAACACCAAACCCAAACAGGAATATCAGGAAACCAGCGCTGCATTGTAATGCCGGCAGTTGTAAATTCAAGGCCGGTCGTATTCGCCCAGCTTAACCAATACAACCATCCGATTGTAAAACCAGTTGCAGGATTAATAAACTTAGTGGCATATTCCTGGAATGAACCTGAAACAGGCATGGCTACAGCAAGCTCACCAAGACATAGCATAACGAAATACATTAATAATCCACCAGCAATAAAGGCAAGTACGGAACCACCAGGTCCAGCCTGACTTATAATAAAGCCAGATCCGTTAAATAACCCCGTTCCAATCACACCACCGAGTGCAATCATGAATAAGTGTCTACTTTTCATCGTACGTTTTAATTCATTGTTTGTATTATTTACTTGCGCCATTGTTTTCCTCACTTTCGTAGTTGATAGAATAAAGTTTGATGTTTTTCCGTATTGTGGAATATATTCCGGGATGTGAAATCTTGTTATAATTTTCAGATAATTAAAAAGAAAAGTCAATATTTTTTTGTTTGCGTTTTCAAATTATCGTTCGCAGTATATTTTTATTTTTAGAAAATTGAATAAATAGATTGATTTCATTTCGGATTTTTGTTACATTGATAGGTAATTGAGCGTACTAATATATTACAAGTGAAGTAGAGGTGAGTTATGGTACAGTCCATTGATCGAGCGATAAGTATTATAAAGTTATTAAATTCTACTAATGAAAAAGAGTATTGGGCCATTTCTGATATAGCGGACAGAACACATCTCCCAGTTAGTACAGTACATAGATTACTTAATTCTCTAATCGAGCATGGGCTAGTTATGCAAATTTCAGAAACGAAACAGTACAAAATTGGACCGATGTGGATGGAAATAGGATTACGACAATTGGAGAAAGTAGACTACAGATCTGTGGCAAGAGAAGTGATGAAGCGATTAGCCTCTGAAGTGGAAGAAAGTGTGTATTTGAACATTCCAAATGGAACACATTCTATTATCATTGAAAGAATTGATAGCCCATTAAAAATTCGAGTTATTGATAATCTAGGGGAACAGATTCCTCTTTCGATTGGTGCCGCAAATAAAACGATGCTTGCCAATATGAAACAGAATGAGATGGAATATATTGTTGAGCAGCTACTTTCTGCTTTACCAGAACAAAAGCAAATTCTTCTTGAGCAAATAAACCAAATAAGAAACGAAGGATATGCTGTCAGTTATGGAGAAAAAACAGAAGGGACAGCTTCAGTAGCTGCACCTATTATCGGATTTAATCATAAAGTAGTAGGAGCATTAAGTGTGGGGTTAATTAGTCATCGCATTAATGATGATCGACTTTCTTTTCTTATTAGTAAGGTGAAACAAGCAGCTCATGAAATATCAATAAAAATCGGCAGTACATCAGAACTATAGTTTTGATAGCTGTCGTCATTTTTTATTCATATACTGGAATTCGTTTTCATAATACGGAAAAATAGGGGGATTTATATGTCAAAGTGGCAATCAAAAGAACAATTGATTCAATTATTAAGCGGTCTTGTTGAAATTCCTAGTATTACAGGTACAGAAGCTGAAGTGATATTGCCAGACTTCGTTGTGGAACAATTATCTGATTTACAGTATTTCAAAGAAAATCCGCACCATTTGCAAAAAAATCCGACAGGGGACGGAAGATATTTTGTTACAGCACTAGTAAAGAAAAGCGATCGTACAAAAAATACCGTAATTCTAGTAAGTCACTTTGATGTTGTAGATGTACAAGATTACGGAGTGTGGAAAGAAGATGCATTCAATCCTAAAAAGTTAACGTCTATGTTTTATGCTCATAAAGATGAGCTTCCAGACCATGTACGTGAAGATATAGAACAAGGAGAATGGTTGTTTGGTAGAGGAACAATGGACATGAAATGCGGTCTAGCTTTACAAATGGCAATGATTGAGCAAGCTTGCGAAGGAAGATTTGATGGGAATGTTCTTTTATTGGCTGTACCAGATGAAGAAGTAAACTCGGTAGGGATGAGAGCTGCTATTCCAAGATTACTAGAATTAGCAAGAGAACATGATTTAGAGTATAAAACGGTACTAAATTCAGAGCCTATGTTTGCAAGACATCCTGGTGATCAAAAGAAATATATTTATACTGGTTCTATTGGTAAGGTGTTACCTGGTTTTCTTTGCTATGGTAAAGAAACACATGTAGGTGAACCTTTTGCAGGCTTAAATGGGAGTTATATGGCTTCATTAATAACAGCAGAATTAGAGTTAAATACAGACCTTTGTGATATTGTAGAAGGAGAAGCGAGTCCTCCGCCAACTAATTTACTTCAAAGGGACTTAAAGGAGGATTACTCTGTACAAATTCCGCATCGTGCCGTCACGTTATTTAATTTGTTTTTATTAGAAAAATCAATGACAGATGTCGTTTCATTGCTACGTCAAAAAGTAACGAAAGTAGCAGAGAAAATAGAAGAGCAATATGAAAAGCAAGCATATCGTTTTTCTAAATATAATCCGTTTATACCGCCTAATATGAAGGTGAATGTATTAACGTATGAAGAGCTTATCGCATATGCAATTGAACAACATGGGCAAGAGAAAATAAATGAAATTCAATTTAGCATTATAAAAAATAGAGAAGATAAAGATGATCGTGCGGTAACGATTGATTTAGTAGATAAATTAGCCATCTTATGTAAAGAAAAAGCACCGATGATTGTACTTTTCTTTGCTCCGCCATATTATCCAGCTGTAAGTTCACGCAACAACCAATTAATTAAAGAGGTAGTTGGAGAGATGGAAAAGTATGCAAACTTCAATCATAATATTTCATTTGAAAACCAAAACTATTTTGGAGGAATTTCAGATTTAAGCTATGTGGGCTTACAAAATCCATTACATTCAATGAGTTCACTTGTAGACAATATGCCATTATGGGATAAAGGTTACTCAATTCCACTTCAGGAACTAGAAGAATTTGACGTTCCAGTATTAAATATGGGGCCGGTAGGAAAAGATGCCCATCAATGGACAGAACGTCTAGATGTAAATTACGCATTTGAAATGTTATTAGATATGTTACCGATTTGCATTGAAAAATTACTTGTTTCTAATAAAATTACACAAGTATAGTAGGGAAGGGGAAAATGAAATTATTTTAATATAATTAACAACTAAAACGGCCAAACTCAAGTAAATTCGAGTTTGGCCGTTTATCATGTAGTGCATTTCTAATTACATTCATGTGAATTTATAGTTTTACTTTTTCGTTTGACCAGATAGTTCGACAGACTTTTGTGTACAACGTTGCATAGCTGAAATGATGGCTGTTCGTAAGCCTTTTTCCTCTAAAGTTGCTACAGCTTCTATCGTTGTTCCGCCAGGAGAACAAACCATATCTTTCAATTCACCTGGATGTATTCCTGTTTCTAGTACCATTTTTGCAGAGCCTAATACTGCTTGAGCAGCGAATTTATATGCTTGATTTCTTGGCATACCATCTAGTACAGCAGCATCTGCCATCGCTTCTATAATCATATATACGTATGCTGGTGAAGAGCCACTTACAGATGTTACAACATCCATTAACTTTTCACTTACAATCTCTGATTGACCAAAACTATTGAAAATGTTTAGCACATCTTCTAAATCTTTTTCTGTCACCATTTCATTCGGACATAATGCTGACATTCCTTCTCCAACAAGAGCAGGAGTATTAGGCATTACTCGTACAACTTTTAATTTTTTATTAAAGGCATTTTCAGTACTTTCAATACTTTTACCAGCAGCGATCGTAACGATGATAGCATCGTTTTTTATCACTTCTTTAATTTCGTTAATTACTGATGGGTATAAGTCTGGTTTAATTGATAAAATTAAAATATCAGCATTTTTAGCGACTTCATTGTTGTCAGTAGTTATAGTTATTCCGTACTTTTCACTAGCATTTTCTAAATTCGTCGTGTTTAAATCTGAACACATGATTTTATTTGAAGACACTATCTTTTTGTTTAGCATCCCGCCAATTATAGCCATTCCCATATTTCCGCATCCGATGAATCCAATTTGTTTATCCATAATAATTCAATCTGGCTCCTTTTTAATAAATTATATCATTTCGAAAGTGTTATCTTAATATAACAATAACATCTCTGTGCAATATAAAGAAACATTCTAAGAGAATATATTCCTTTTTGCAACACCAAAAGATAAAAAATTAATTATATTCGACATTATGTAAATATATACACTATAATGTAAGGTTTATGTTTATAAATATGAGTTGAACTTATATCGATTTGTATTTTCATTCAGTAGAGCAATCTTTTCATGCAAGTAACTTGCTACTCTATTTATTTTTTAAAATACCTCTTGACACCAAATCGAACTATATCGCATAATATAAAAAAATTAAACCGAAAATCGTTGAAGGGAAATAGTACATATGTCTTCTTGCGACAGAGAGTGGAATTCACCGGCTGAAAGATTCCTCGTATAGAATATATCGAACCTATCCCTGAGTCTTAAATGAAAGTTTAGGCGTTCGCCTGCGTTATAGGCACCAAGTGGATATCTATGTATATCAATTAAGGTGGTACCGCGGAACAATGACCGTTTCGTCCTTTTTATTTTATTAAGGGCGAAGCGGTCATTTTTATTTTGCTCTTAAATAGGCTACGTGCAGCACTCATAAGAATAGAAATCGCTGCAAGCTGTATGAATAGAAATGTAATGTATAAAAAACTTTGATTTTAGACTTGGGGGATAAAAAAGTGAAGAAACAGCGAATAGTTGTAAAGATTGGGAGCAGTTCTTTGGCGGATAGTCATGGAGGCATTTCTAAAGAACAACTTTCAGATCATGTTGCCGCATTAGCTCGATTGAAAGAGGAAGGGCATGAAGTGTTGTTAATTACATCTGGGGCCGTTGCTGCAGGTTTTTCTGCTCTAGGATACCCTAGCAGACCTGTAACAATTAAAGGCAAACAGGCTGCAGCGGCTGTCGGACAAAGTTTGTTAATGCAGGCATACACGGAGGAATTCCGTAAATACGGTATCGTTACTGCGCAACTATTGCTGACGAGAAGTGATTTTTCTAGAAAAGAACAATATAGTAACGCTTACGCGACGTTAGGAGAGTTACTAAACCGTTCTGCTCTTCCAATCATTAATGAAAATGATTCCATCTCTTTAGAGGAGTTAACGTTCGGTGATAATGATATGCTGTCAGCTTTAGTAAGCGGACTTGTTTCGGCAGATATGCTTATGATTTTTACAGATGTGAACGGTTTATATGATAAAAATCCTCAGAAAAATGAGGATGCGAAAAAATATTATTTCCTTCCTGAAGTTACAGAAGAAATTGCTTCTCTTGCTGGAGATGCTGGCTCAAAACTTGGGACTGGCGGTATGAAATCAAAAATTGATGCTGCAAAGACGGCGCTATCTCTTGGGGTAAGTGTATTTATCGGTACAGGACGTGGACAAGAGAAATTTGTTGATGTTTTGAAGGGGAAAGGTGACGGAACGTATGTCGGAAATGCCCCTCAAAAAGAAATGAAGATGAACAAGCAGTGGATTGCCTTGCATTCGGTTGTTAGCGGTCAAATTGAAATAGACGCCGGAGCAACTACAGCTATCATTCAGCATGGTAAAAGTCTTCTTCCTGCTGGTGTTACAAATGTGTCAGGATTTTTCAAAGTTGGCGATGTTGTAGAAGTAATGACGCAACAAGGGCGCGTAATTGGAAAAGGACAATGCACATATAGTGCAGAGGAATTAAGAGAGATAAAAGGTATGCAAAGTCAACATATTCAAGCAAGAGGCGAAAGGCATAGTTATGAAGTCATCCATAGAGATCATTGGGTTTCACTTTAAGAAGAGGGATCAAAAAGGAGGAAATAAAAATGAATGAAGTGTTAGCAAAGGGAAAAAAAGCGAAAGAAATCGCTGGAGAACTTGTGCTTAAAAATACGGATCAAAAAAACGAAGCACTTGCTGCAATTGCAAATCAATTAATAAATGAAACAGCTTATATTTTAGAGGAAAACAATCGAGATATAGAAGAAGGTAAGGCAAAAGGGTTTTCTGATTCTCTCCTTGATCGCCTTATGCTGAATGAACAGCGTATTGTTGATATGACAGAAGGGATTAAGCAGCTAGTTGAATTACGTGATCCTGTAGGGGAATGTGTAAGTGCATGGGAAAGGCCAAATGGAATATCTATTCAGGAAATGCGTGTACCACTTGGTGTTGTTGGGATGATTTACGAGGCAAGACCGAATGTAACAGTGGATGCTGCTACTATTTGTTTGAAGACAGGAAACGCAGTCATATTACGTGGTAGTTCTTCTGCTATTCATTCTAATAAAGCCATTGTTGCCGTTATTCACAGAGCGCTCAAACAAACAAGCTTACCAGAAGAAAGTGTACAGCTTATAGAAGATACAACGCGAGATAGTGCGAAGCAGTTGT
Organism: Bacillus cereus group sp. BcHK124; assembly: GCF_027712065.1. Lineage (NCBI taxonomy): Bacteria > Bacillati > Bacillota > Bacilli > Caryophanales > Bacillaceae > Bacillus > Bacillus cereus group sp. BcHK124. Next base: position 157,709 of record NZ_JAQFPJ010000006.1, on the reverse strand, counting down.
TTACAATGAATGATTATCTAGACGTTCTTATTCCAAGAGGTGGCAAACAATTAATCGATACTGTTGTGAGGGAAGCGTCTGTTCCAGTACTTGAAACAGGTGCGGGAAATTGTCATATTTTCATTGATGAAACAGCGGATAAACAAATGGCATTTGATATTATTATAAATGCAAAAACGCAGCGTCCATCTGTATGTAATGCAATTGAAACGATTGTACTTCATGAGAAGTGGGCAGAGCAATATGGTAGCGAGTTGTTTTCTTCTTTGAAGGCAAGAGGCGTGGAGCTACGTGGTGATCAAAAAGCATTGGCAATTGATTCATCAATTGTACTTGCTTCAGAAGAAGACTGGGGGACAGAATTTTTATCTCTCACGCTAGCAGTTAAATTAGTTTCTTCTATAGAAGAAGCGATTCACCACATAAATACGTATGGATCTATGCATTCTGAAGCGATTATTTCAGAAAACGAGGAAAACGTCAGCAAATTTTTCGTATCTGTTGATGCTGCTGCGCTGTATCACAATGCATCAACTCGTTTTACTGATGGATCTGAATTCGGATTCGGAGCTGAGATTGGCATCAGTACACAAAAGCTACACGTAAGGGGACCAATGGGGCTTCCTGCATTAACTTCTACAAAATACGTCATTCGTGGAAATGGACAAATTCGAAAATAAAAATAAAAGACACTCAATTCGTTTGGGTGTCTTTTATTTTAAAAATTATTTACCATACAAAAAGCCCAACAAGCATAGCGCTTAATAAGGAAACAGCCATTCCGCTCACAAGAAGCTTCCAAACATTTTTCCCGATGACTGATGATTTTTCGCCGCCAAATAATGAATTGTAAGTTCCATAAATCATACCTACCGTACTAAAGTTAGCAAAAGAAGCTAGAAATGTTGTGGCAACCGCAACCGTATGCGGTTGTAAAGACTTTAAGTTTGATTTTAAATCCATCATTGCAACAAATTCATTCGTCGTTATTTTGATCCCCATTAGTTCAGCTACATACATAGCATCACTGCCCGATAAACCGAGTAAAAAAGCGAAAGGACTAAAGATAATAGAGAAGATTTTTTGAATTGTTAAACCCGTTACAAAAAATCCTAAAATCCCATTTAAACATGCTGTTAAAGCTACATATCCAATTACCATAGCTAAAATAACGATAACCATATTCATCCCGACTAACATACTGTTGGAAATAGTAGAAAAGAAATCCTTTTTTTCATGTTTGGAAGGTGAATAAACAACATCTTCTTCTTTCGAAACTTCCACAGGATTTAATACATTGGCTAAAATTAATGCGTTAATACAGTTTAATGGGATTGCGCTGAAAATATATGTTGCTGGAACCATTGATAAATAAGCACCAAGAATGGATCCGCTGACGCTACTCATACTCATAATTCCAAAAGTCAGCAGACGATTTTCTTTTAAAACAGATAATTGATCCCGAACAACAGCAAGCGCTTCGGTGTTCCCTAAAAACATCATTTGAATCGAAAAGAAGCTTTCTAACTTTGGTAAACGAGAAATCTTTGAAATAATTGCACCTACTTTATCAATAATCCAAGTTAAGATTCCAAAGTAAGAAAGAATATCAAAGAACGTGATAACAAAAATGATAGGAAGTAATGCGCTAAAGAAGAAATCAATTGTTTGATTTTCCATAGCAGAAGGAAATGCAAATCGAATTCCTTCATTCGCACATGCCAGTAGCCAACTGAAAAATGAAGCAATTTTATTAATGATAATACTGCCTAGCTTTGTGCCTAACATAAACCACGTAATAAAAAGCTCCAATATGATGAGAATTACAATTGGTCTCCATTTTATATGTTTTTTATTAGGCGAACATAAGTAAACAATTAATATGACAACGAAAATCCCTAACATATTCAATATGAAATACATGTCAACAACTCCTTGAGGCTTATTATTTGTATATAAAAAAGCTCCTATTCTTCTTAATTTAGAATGAATGTATTTCAACTAAAATTTTGTTAATTCTAAAAATGCAGAAGGTAAAATTCGATAAACATAGAATTTAATATATAACAAACAAGGAGGGATAAAAATGGAGGTCTATCACATAACGAGTAGAAAGAGGGAAACTTATAACGTTCAAGTGAAATATTCGATACTTTTCGAATGTGCGCTTGGAATTGCTGCGATTACTCATAAGCGGTTAATTGATACTCTTGAAAAGAGCCAAAATGAATGGGAAGAAATTAAGAATTCATTAACAGAAGAAATGAGAGAGCACTTACAATTTGTCGAAGAACATAATACGTGGAAAGCATTGCTTCAGTTGTTGTATGAAGAAGATTTTCACGATGTATCGCAGTTTCATACTACAATCGATTCACTTTCAGAAGAAGATTTGAAGTATATATGTTTACCGTTTTTAGGGGAGAAGTATGAGGAGAAAAGACGTTTGGCTGCAAGTACAGATGTAACTGCAATACATGAACTAATGGAACTGACAAAAGATCATCAGTTTTTCTCTACTTATATTCGTTTTATATGCGATGTTGATGTACAAGTGCTGAAAGCCCATTTAATTGCTGTTATGACAGGTTGGTATGAGAGCGTTATTCAGAAAGAGGAAGAAGAAATACTTTCTATATTCAAACGAGATTATGAAGCAAAGAATGAAATGAATAAAAAGATGAAACCAGAAGAGTTTGTCGAGTGGGCTACAGGTGGCGTTCATTATATGCCAGAACCAAGTGTTCATCACGTTCTTCTTATCCCGCAAATAACGTACAGACCGTGGAATATTGAGGCGGATGTTGAAGATACGAAAGTATTTCATTATCCAGTTGCAAACGAAAGTATCCATCCTGAAGATCCATATGAACCGAACTATTTTTTAGTTCAAAAACATAAAGCTCTTGGAGATGAAGCGAGGTTACGCATTGTAAAAATGTTGTTCGAAAAAGAACGAACATTGCAGGAAATTACAGAAAGATTGCAACTTGGTAAATCGACTGTACACCACCATTTGAAATTGTTACGTGCGGCGAAGTTAGTGGATATACATGACGGAAAATATGTATTAAGAAAGAAAGCAGTACAGTCTTTAGCGAAAGAATTAGATATGTTTTTGAATAGATAATTAACAACGAGAATGTACATAAAAGGAGGAATATAAAAGAAAAGTTGGTGTGTGAAATTGAAAAATCGCTCGTTCTTGTTTATGTGGATTGGTAGTGCAATCTCAGAATTAGGAGGCAGTTTCGGAACGTTATGTAATTCAATTCTAGTATATGAGTTAACAGGGTCAGAAATGGCTTTAAGTAGTATGTGGTTATTATATTTCATCCCATCACTCATACTGCAATTAATAAGTGGCCCATTTATTGATAAATGGAGCCGGAAGTGGATTATGATATTTTCACAATGGATACGAGCGTCCGTATTTTTATTACCTTTGGTGATGCTAGTTTCGGGTAGTATAGAAGTTTGGCACATTTATGTTGTTCAAATTGTAGTGGGACTTATTACACCCCTTTATACACCTGCAAGTCAAGCAATTACACCGAGCATTGTAGGGAAAGAACAACTTCAAGATGCAAATGCGTACATTGATGGAATGACTCGCCTTATGATGTTTCTTGCGCCAGTATTAGGCGGAGTAGTCATTCATTTGATTGGAACAAAACTTGCATTATCTTTCGTATGTATTTGTTTATTTGTTAGTGGCACTTTCTTACTGTATATAAAAGAAAATAGAGCATCGCAACCCATTCGGAAAACGTGGCTAGAACAATTTCTTCACGGTTTTACATATTTTTTCACAAAACCAATCATCGTTTGGCTCGGTATATTTCTTACTTTCGTGCAATTTGGAGTTGGGGTAACGATGGTTACAAATCTTCCTTATATAAAAGGCGAGCTGTCAGCGGGAATTTGGTTATTTTATGGCCGGTTTCCCTCTTGGCTATGTAGTTGGATCTATACTAGTTGGTAAAGTAACATATAAAAGCCGGCGTATACTTATGCTTGGAGGATTGTTTATAGGGGGACTCACATACATTTCGCTAGGGTTCAATCATAGTATTATCATTGCAATAATAATTGAAGTAATAGCAGGGATTTGTATTGCATTTTTCAATGTTCATAACACAACGATATGCCAACAGTCAGTTCCGAACAATATGATAGGACAAGTATTTTCAGTGCGATTATTTTTCATACGATCCGCTATGCCGTTAGGTGTGCTAGTAGGGGGAATATTGAGTGAAATGTGGGGAGTAAGAGCGCTATACTTTATTATCGGTTCAATTATATGTGTCACTTCTTTAATCGGAATCTTACTGCCATATTTCAAATTTTTAGATGGGGCAGTTGAAGAGAAAACAGCATAATTCGAAAAATCTAAACTTTATAATTGAAAATAATTATCATAATCAACTATAATAGAAGTATAGTAGTATTCGTATTACAATGAAGGAGTGGGATATATGTTTATCGAAACGAAAACATTTACAGTAAAAGAAGGTACATCAAATATAGTTGTAGAACGTTTTACTGGAGAAGGTATTATTGAAAAATTTGAAGGCTTTATCGATTTAAGTGTTCTTGTGAAAAAAGTAAGACGAGGCGACGAAGAAGTAGTCGTTATGATTCGCTGGGAATCTGAAGAAGCTTGGAAAAACTGGGAAACAAGTGAAGAACATTTAGCTGGACATAGAGCGAGCCGTGGTAAACCAAAACCAGATCATATTATTAATGTGGATCACGCAGTTTATTATGTGAAATCATCGAAAGCGGCTTATCAGCAGTCGTAATATATATAATGGTAGAGGATATTTGTTTATTAAGAAACAAATATCCTCTTTTTTTGATTTATAGTAAAATATGGATGTGATAAATGTTTATTTGTAAATGGAGGTAAATGAAGTGAAAAGAATATTACTAATGACATCTTTGGCAACGATATTATTATCAGCGTGTAGTAATAATAATTTGAAAAAAGAAGTATTTAAGAATGAGGAAGAAAAACGTGAAAGCAGTGCAAACATAGTAGAGCAGAAGGAGTATATCATTATTGATAAGAAACATAATGATATATTTCTAAAAGATGCTAGCTCAAATAAAGAAGACAGTGTGAAAGTAAGTTTAAATGATTTAAACTCAACAAAATGGAAGGCGCCTAAAAGAAACGGTATCCTAGATATAGGTGATCATATCTCTTTGGAAAAAGAAGAGGGTAAATATACACCTACATTAGTAAAAGATCTTGTTGGTGAAATAAAATATGATGGTACAATTAAATATAAAATTTTAGAAGCAACTAGTAAATCGGTAAAGTGGTTTCCGCTAAATAAAGAGAACAATGGAGGATATGTTCCGCCAGAGATGGTAAAAGTAGTGAACGCTTCGAAAATAAAAGCTGGAGACATTGTAACGATTCAAGATAAAACAAAAAGCAGTGAAGATGTAATTATATATGAACTGACAATTGTTGAATAAGTATGTAGAAGATGAAAGATATAAGAGAAGTAAAATATATAGGTAACGAATAACTCCTTAATAATGTGTGTGGAGGTTACAAATGTTAGAAGCACAAATATTTAAACATGAACAACATAAAAAATTAGTGCAAACAATAGTAGCGGAAACCTTGTGTACGGAAAAGGTAAATGGATTCATGCTCATCGGATCTGTCGCGAGAGGTGACGCATATCCTGACTCGGATTTAGATTTTTATATTCTTTTAGAAAACGGACAAAAGAAGAAATTTCGTTCTGAAACGAGAGAAGGTATTTTTGTTGAATATAAGTATGCAGATGTTAATCAAATATTAGTAAACTTTAAAAACAATCCGATGGAACTATATTCATTTTTAGAAGGTGAAATTTTATTTGATAAAAGTGGTGACTAAAAAAAATTAAAGGGAATAGCTATATCTGAATTTGAAAACTATCGTGTTTCTAGCGATAAAGTGAAAGGTATTTTTCATTGGTTGCATAGTTCGTTAATTAAAATTCAATCTGCTTTAAAAGCAAATGATGAGTTAAAAGTTTCATACATAGTTCATACGTCAACTTGGACATTGTTAGATGGGATATGGGCTGTTAATAATAAGCCTATACCACCAGCGGGATCTGTTTTGAAGTATATTAAAACTTTATCTATAGTACCAGTTAATTTTGAGGATTATATAAATAGATTGTTTTTAGGTGATACGAAGGACCGTATTAAAGCAGCAATGGAGTTAATTGAGTGGGTGCTTCATAAATAATACTGTGTCGGTAAATCGATATGTTGTTTCGAATCGTCGATATATTGAGAAAATCGTTGATATAATTCAAGTTACGATTGATATATTTGGAAAATCGTTGATATAAATTTCATATACTGTATAAGTAGCAACTAAAAGAGCGTAATCTAGTCAATTTTTTAACTAGATTACGCTCTTTTTAGCCCAACTGTATTTCAAATTCAAGCATAGCTTGATCTTTCCTAAACGGCATATCGAGTTCTTTAAATCGTAAGCTTATTCCAAACAAATTATTAGGAAGGGCAGGAGATACAACGAAATGATGACTCATATGTCCATCAGTGCCGCCACCACCTTCTGACCAACAGTCGTATGTATCATCTATTGATAATTGGAAGAAACTATGAGGCTTAACTTCATTCGTGGAATCCCAATCGCTATATAAATAAATTACACTAGCGTTTGCATATTGCCGAATAAAAGTTACGGTATACATGATACCTTTATATTCATACGTTTTACAAACAGGTATATGTTTTTGGAATTTAGTTGGTTCGACGCGAGGTTTAAATTCACCTTCGTCCATCATGGAAGAGAATAGTGAATTTAGATAGTCTGGATAAAATTCGTATTGCTTTGCCCATTTATAAATCGCTTCATCATGAGGAAAACCTGGGTTACCATCTGAAAGTTCTTTTCGTTCTTTTAATAGAGCACAAATCTTTTCATCGATAGTATATAATCTTTCATCGTAATAATCAGTAGGGCGTTCAAAACCCATTCGTTTCATAATCATTCCTCCTTTTCTTTATTTTAACAAATAAGAAAGGACGATATATTTTTTAATGTAAAAATTAAGTGAAAACTTAAAATCATTTATAAATTAAATATTGTAGATTTAAAATGAAGTTTCATAACAAGGTCTATTTTGCAGAGAAATTAATTATGTATAAAATAACAATAATATATCTTAATGCAAGAAAATCTAGAGAATCAAGCAGGTTTCCCATATGGTACAGTACGAAACGATTATAAGTAGTACAGTGATATAAATAGGAGGTTATCGCTATGACATCTGTATTTAAAGATATGGCGTTCCAGCTAAGAACGGAACGACTCGACCTGAATATGTGGGAGGAATCTGATGCAGTCTGGCTTAGAGAACTAATTGGTGAACGTGGAGTGGAAATGCCAACCGTTGAATCTGTTCGTAACGATCTTATTGAGAAGCGCAAGATAGCAGTTGAAAATGGTATTTCTCTTCTCACGATTCGTAGACGAGACGAAGGCGATTTCATCGGTTACTGTGGCTTAATTATCGGTCGTTCCACGCTTGAAGAGCCGGAGATTGCATACGAGTTGTTCCGCAGTGCTCATCGCATGGGTTATGCGACAGAGGCAGCATCAGCGGTATTGGAGGCTGCGATTGCTACGGGGCGCAAAAGACTATGGTCTACTGTAGGCGCTTGGAATACTGCGTCTTTTCGGGTGTTAGAGAAGTTAGGATTTAAGCGGCATCATAGTACGTTTGGCGAACGCGGTGAGATTGTTTGGAATGTGCGCGATCTATAGAGATCTGGCCAAATTTGAAATAATAAGAAATGTCAAAGAAAGCCCATATGTTAGGTATGGGCTTTTCCTTATAGTAAATATTGATTTTTTATTTATTTAAGTGTAATAGTCTATCTCTCACCTTAATTTTTCACATCATTATATAATTCCAACGCCTCTTTCACATTCAATCCATTTTTCACAATACCATGTATCGCTTGAATCATCGCAGCTGGATGTTCGGATTGCCATATGTTGCGACCCATATCTACGCCGATTGCACCTTCTTGCAGCGCGTTGTACGTAATGTTTAATGCATCTTCAATTGAATCCAGTTTTGGGCCACCAGCAATTACGACTGGGGCAGGGCATGTGCTCGTAATTTTTTCGAACCCTTCGCAGTAATACGTTTTAATAATGTCAGCACCCATTTCAACACATACACGGGAAGCAAGTGCTAGAAAGCGAGCTTCACGTTTTTGTAGTTCTTTCGCAACTGCGGTAATGCCGAGTACTGGCAGACCATAATCGTGAGCTTCTGAAACTACGTTTGCGAGATTCGTAACCGTTTGTGTCTCATAGTCGGACCCGACGAAAACAGACACACCTACGCCAATCGCGTTTTGTTTTACTGCTTCTTTTACAGGTGTAACAATTGTCTCATTCGCTAAATCTTTACCGACGACAGTAGCCCCGCCAGATACACGCATAACCATCGGTGTACTGCAGTTTTCAGGAATGCAGGAGCTAAGTACACCACGCGTCAAAAAGAGAGAATCCGTATAAGGAAGTAAGTTTTTAACTGTTTCAAGTGGCTGTTCAAGCCCATGAATTGGTCCTAAAAAGTAGCCGTGATCTATCGCTAACATAACCGCTCTGCCATCAGGTAAAATTGTATTTAATCGATTTTTAAATCCCCAAGTCATTCGAAATCACTCCTTTGTTAATGTTGGATTTTCCGTTTGTACCGTATCTTTACTTGTTAAATGTGGTGACTTAATAAAAACTGCTTTAAAAGGTTTGTCAGAATGGTTAATAAGATAGTGAGATTCATGTGGGCGAACTTGCAGGACATCCCCTTGTTTAATTGGAACTCTTTCGTTATTTACATAGAAATCTATTTCACCTTCTAATGCATAGAATACCTCTTCGCACGTTGTATGATAATGGTTTTGAAACTCCTGCCCAGGCTGAATGACAACAAGGCCAAGATCAATATTCGGACCTTGTATTAAATATTTGGGCCCGTTATCACCGAAGCGATAGGAGAAGTCATTTTCATTCGCTTTTAACATACAGTTCACTCCTTTATGTAATGTGTTACAGTGCACCAGGCGCAATCCACATATGTGAGGTGAGCCCTTTATCAGCTAAAGCGAGCTGACTGTCATATACAGTTTTCCATGTTTCATAGAACTCTTTATATAGTTCGTGATTTTCAGTAACTGGTTCGAATGTTTGCTCCCACTGTACAAACTCTTCGGCAGTTTCTTCCATAGATGAATATATGCCAGCACCAAATCCAGCAGCAATCGCAGTTCCTAAAGCAGCTGCTTCTTTCACAACAGGTACTTTTACAGGAATACCAAGGACGTCTGATAAAATTTGTGGCCATAGTTTTCCTTTAGCGGCACCACCAGCAAAAACGACTTCAGAAGGGAATGTCCCTGTGAGGTTTTCTATTAATTTTAAGTTTCCAAGTGTAACGAAGGCGGCATTTTCTTCAATAGCACGAAACAGTTCTTTTTTTCCGCATTTGTCAGCGTCTAAACTTAAATTTAAAAAAGAAGGTGCGGCATGACGCCAAGAAATGTAGTTCATAACGTTTGAAAAAGTAGGGATAATGCCATGTGAACCGACAGGTACGTCTTTCGCTTGTTCTTCTAGTAATTCATAAGCATCTACACCGAGTTTGTCAGCAAGTTTCTTTTCCTCTTGGCAAAAAACGTCTCGAAACCAGCGCATAACGAGGCCTGGGAAAAAGGCAATCGTTTCATATTGCCATAGGTTACGTACGACGTGACAATTTACACGAATCGCAGCATATGGATCCGCTATTGGCTCAGTGACATTCACTTCTTGTTGCCAAAAGCTACCTCCGCATATTAATGTTTGATTCGGTTTCACAACTCCAGTTCCGAGCGATGCCATTTGAGCATCCCCGCCCCCGGCGACGACAGGAATTCCTTCACGTAATCCAGTTAATACTGCACACTCTTTTGTAACGTTGCCGATAACGGTACCAGCTTCATTTACTGTTGGCGAAAATGGCAACGTTATCCCGCACTCCTTAGCGACATCGTTATCCCACACTCTATTTTGCAAGTCAAAAATACCAGACGTACATCCATTTGAAGGGTCGATTTGCAGTACCCCGCTTAATTTATATAAAATCCAATCATTTAACATCGTAAACGAATGAATATTGCTATAGACGTCTGGTTCATGTTTTTTAATCCAAAGTAGGCGGGGTAAAGCACCTAATGAAAAAGTTTGACCAGACTTTGTATATAAATCTTTTTCAAGATGTGACCGAATTTCTTTTAGTTCACTAACCTCCGCAGATGCACGCCCATCAACATTTGCACACGCCCATATTTCTTGCCCATCTTGATTATATAAAACAAATCCTTCCCGCATACTTGTAGCGCTAATAGCAAGAATAGAAGAGGCAGGGGTATTACTTTTTTGAAGAACCTCTTTCGTGCATTCTTGTACTAGCTTCCAATTTTCTATTACATCAAAGTTCATAGAGCCTGGATAACGAGGGTCAGATTTGTGAATCCATTCTTTTTGACTTACTGCAGTTTGATTACCATGTAAATCAAAAAGAACTGCTCGAATGCTTCCTGTACCAGCATCGAAAGCTAATAAATGGGACATTAACAATCACCAGCCTTTCGTAATAAGGAGAGGGCAGTTTCCTCATCAGTAATTAATGTATGAATAAACTTTCCTTTTAAGGCACCATAAATTGCATCTATCTTTTCTATACCTCCAGCAACACCGACGACATGATTCATATTGCGCAAAATAGAGAGAGGCGTGCCAATTAGACGATCGTGATGCGAGAGCTCCAATAAATCGCCATTTGTATTATAAAACTGTCCTAAAATATCGCCAGCACCGTTTTGACTACGAATATATGTCATCTCACGTAGTGTTAATTTTTCTTCTTTTACAATCGTAGCGTCTTGAGATAATCCTCCAATACCGACAACAGCCGTATGAGCAAGTGAAGCGACATGAAGCATATCTTTTACACTCGGTTCTGATAGAATACTTTGTGCCATTTCGGTTGTAGATGCTAGAAACGGCGTAGGGATAATGTGAAGATCGCCTTGCATGTAATGTAAATAGTTTTGTTTTCTCGGGAGATAGTGATTTACTCCGCCTGTTAACGTTACGATTGAGAGATTAATAGAACTTTCGAAATGAATGTTTTCTAGCATTTTGCTAATGGTTTCTCCCCAGCCAATACCGAGTAAACCTCCTTGCTGAAGCTGAGTTTCTAAATATTGTGCAGCAGCTTTTCCGAGAGAAGCGTGATAATTGTTTACTGGGGTAGGGATAATAAAAGCATCTTTTAAGTGGAATTTTTTCATTAAGTCACGCTCAATACTTAAACAGTGTAAACCAGTCCCTTTTACGTGAAATGTAACGATACCTTCACTCCGCGCCTTATCTAATAACCTGACGACTTTATTTCTTGAAATGTGAAGAAGTGAAGCGATTTCCTGTTGTGTTAATTGGTCTTTATAATAGTACCAAGCGACTTTCGTTAATAAATTCTCTTCAAAGTTCAGCTGAGTCATACTCTTCATCCCTTTCAACAATTGACCACAGCTTAAACATATGTACCATATATTTTGTTTATTCCAGTTGAAGCGATGAATAGTACGTAGAAAAAAGTGTTCTAGATATAAAAAAAGGAATATACAATGCTACAAAACAAGTAGAACAAATAATCATTTTCTCAAAAAATGTTCTGGATAAAGGCAGGTGACATCATGTGGAGAACGCACCTTTATTACAAGTAAAAAAAATGAGTAAGGCGTTTTTAAATCAACTTGTATTAAAAGAAGTGAACTTACAAGTAGAGCGTGGAGATATATACGCTTTAGTGGGGGGAAATGGCGCCGGGAAATCAACATTAATGAAAATATTAACGGGGTTATATTCGTATGATGATGGAGAAATGTATGTAAAAGGAACGAAGCAACAGTTTTCAAATCCGTCAGAAGCACATCGAAAAGGTATTTATTTAATACCGCAAGAACCGCTCATTTTTCCGCATATGACTATTGAAGAAAATATATGTATCGGGTTAAAAGAAAAGAAAAAGAAACTAAGAGTACAGATTCAGCAATTGATTAGCAGTCTAGGGTGGGATATTGACCTTTATGAGTTAGGAGCATCATTATCCATTGCGCAGCAACAGTTAGTAGAAATCGTTAGAGGATTAATACGAGAAGCCGAGATTCTTATTCTAGATGAGCCAACATCGACATTAACAACTCACGAAATTAAGAGTCTTTTTGTGTTGATGAAAAGTTTACAAGAAAAAGGAATTGGGATGATTTATATTACGCATCGCTTTCCGGAAATCTTTGAAATTGCCAACAAAGTAGCAATACTACGTGATGGAATGATTGTAAGCCAAGGTGATGTATGTGACTATACATATGACATGCTAATGGAGGGACTATTGCCAAAAGGATATAAACAGAAAGAGAAAATAGAAGTAGTTCAAGAGACAGCAAGGACGAAAAAAATATTAGAAGTGGTTGATATAAATGGTCACGCATTCGAAAATATATCATTCACTGTACATGCGGGAGAGGTTGTAGGTGTTGCTGGCATTATAGGATCTGGCAGAACTGAATTAGCAGAAGCGATATTTGGATTGAAAACTATAAAATCAGGGTCTATCTTATTAGATGGAAAATCAATTGATACGTGTTCTTTGCATAAAAGGCTAGACGAAGGACTAGTTTATGTGCCAGAGGATAGGGCGAGGAATGGAATTTTCTCAATTGCTTCTGTTAAAGAAAATATTGCAGCAGCAAGTTTACAGCAAAATAATCGCTTTTTTATAAATCAAGAAAAAGAAAGCGCTTTAGTTAATTCGTTTATAGAACAGTTCCGAATTGTTGTACAGAATATGAATGAAGAACTTGCATCTTTATCAGGAGGTAATCAGCAGAAGGTCGTGCTTGCAAAGTATCTCGCATGTAATCCGAAAATTATTATTCTTGATGAGCCGACTCGCGGAATTGATGCGAAAGCGAGGCTTGAAGTGTATGAGACGATAGAAAAAATGAAAAGGGAAGGACTCGCAATTTTATTAATTTCCTCAGATGTTGAAGAAATTGTTCAATTAGTAAATCGTGTATATGTAATGAGAAATGGGCGATTTGTTTCTCATATGGAAAAGGAACAACTGAGTGTGAATGAAGTTACACGCCTTGCATACGGAGGTGTAGCGGAATGAAACGCATGTTAAAAATGCACGAAACGTCTATCATACTGTTACTACTAATGTATATAGCTATTGTAGGAATGATAAACCCTAGTTTTATTCAATTTAATTCGTTATCTTTACTGATAAAATCAAGCGTTATTTTAGTCGTGCTAGCAATTGGCCAATCGTTCGTCTTATTTACGAAAAATATAGATGTATCAGTTGGTTCAAGTATGGGGTTAAGTGCAGCAGTTTGCGGGATGATGTTAACGAATGGGTATAGTGCATTCTTGTCGATATTTGCTGCTATTATACTTGGGGCTATTATCGGTTTCGTAAATGGTAATGGGGTTGCGAAGTTTCGGGTACCAGCCATTATTATGACATTAGGCATGTTAGGAATTATTAGAGGTGCAATGTTAATTTTCACAGGTGGAAAGTGGATTGAAGATATACCAAATGATTTTAAGAAGCTGTCATCTATCGTCATATTTGGTCTGCCGATAATTGTATGGGTTGTTCTTATTATTTTACTACTACTATACTTCTTTTTAAGAAAAATGCCATTTGGAAGATACTTTTACGCGGTAGGTGATAATGAAGATGGCGCGAGACTTATTGGTATACCTATTAATAAAGTGAAGGTATATGCGTTTATGATTTCAGGAATAAGCGCCGCGCTCGCTGGTTGTCTATTTGTTATGAATATCGGGTTCGTTCCGAATCAAACAGGAACCGGGATAGAACTACAGGTTATTGCAGCTGCTGTACTAGGAGGAATCCATTTAAAAGGAGGAACAGGATCTTTATTTGGAGCTGCATTAGGAGCATTATTTTTAGAAACAATAAGCAGTTCACTCGTCTTTTTAAAAATACCAGCATTTTGGAATAATGCTATTTCAGGTTTTTTATTATTACTTATCATCATATTGGATAGTGTTATGAAAAAGTGGAAGGCAGAAAGGAGGATGAATCTATGAAGTATGTATACAGATGGGAAGGTGTTCTAATTGTATTACTTCTAATAGAATTCATTCTCTTTAGTTTGATAAATGGTGATTTCTTAAATATTAGTAATCTCCTTTTTAGTACAAATGATTTCCTATTTATCGCAATTGCGGCGATACCAATGACTTTCGTCATTGTAACAGGAGGAATTGATGTATCGGTCGGCTCAATAATGGGGCTCACTTCAATCTTGATCGGTGTACTTTGGATGAACGGAATACCTATTTTGTTTGCTGTCATAATATCCTTAGTAATTAGTTGCTTAGCAGGCGCTTTAAACGGACTCATTATAAAAATGACAGATGTCGAACCACTCGTCGTTACACTCGGAACGATGTTTTTATACGGAGGAATTGCACTCGTCATTTCAGGGGGGGCAGGTGCTTCTGGGTATGAAGGAATAAGCGGTTTACCTGACACATTTGTACAACTGGCAAACGGTAGTTTTATAGGAATACCGAATTTATTATGGCTACTGATCGTATTAACAGTTTTATGTACTGTATTATTTCACCGAACTATATACGGGCGCCACGTAAAATTAACAGGTGCGAACGAAAATACAGCCAAATACACCGGGATTAAAACGAAAAAAGTAGTCATCATCGCTTACATACTCTCCGGATTAGGAGGTGGATTAGGAGGCGCTTTCTTAACTGCATATTTCGGTTCCGCACGTGCTGATATGGGAAGTGAAACAATTTTACCAATCATTACAGCAGTCGTATTAGGCGGGACACTTATTACAGGGGGAAAAGGAAGCATTATCGGTACTGTACTGGCAAGTATTTTTATTGGGCTCATGCAGTATGGTTTGCAAATGACGGGTTTAACAAATGAACAATCCAACGTAGTAATTGGTATTATCCTTATTCTTTCAGTTATTATGAGACATTTCAAATTACATCAATTCACATTGGGGAAAAGAAAGAATTTGCATAAGGGGGAAATGTCATGAAAAGAAAATTAGGGATTGTATTAATCGTATGCATTTGTTTAATCGGTTTAATCGCTTGTTCTAGTCAAACCGCAGATAAGAAAAAAGCTGATGATGTGAAATTTGCATTTATCCCGAAATTAACAGGAGTGGGCTTCTTTACATCGGGAGGTGAAGGAGCAAAGGAGATGGGAGATAAGCTAGGCGTACAAGTGAAATATGATGGGCCGTCTGAAGCGAGTGTATCAGGGCAAGTAAAGTATATAAATAATTTTATTAACCAAAACTATGATGCACTTATGGTCTCTTCTACGTCAGTAGATGGTTTATCACAATCATTGCAACGTGCTAAGAAAAAAGGCATGACGGTGTTAACATGGGATTCTGATGTCAATCCGAAAGACCGTTCCTTTTATATAAGCCAAGGAACACCGGATCAACTTGCTAACTTATTAATTGAAATGACTTCTAAGCAAATTGGAGATAAAGGAAAAGTAGCCTTCTTTTACTCTAGTCCAACAGTAACGGATCAAAACCAATGGGTAACGAAAGCGAAAGAAATTATTAAAAAGAAATATCCGAACTGGGAAATTGTAACGACGCAGTACGGTGAAAATAATGCGCAAAAGTCTTTGTCGGTAGGGGAGAATATTTTAAAAACGTATCCAGATATTAATGCAGTCATTTGTCCGGATGCAACGGCACTTCCAGCAATGGCACAAGCAGCTGAAAATTTAAAAATGGATAAAAAAGTAGTCGTAACTGGCTTCTCTACACCAAACGTGATGCGTGATTACGTAAAACGAGGAACAGTAGCGCAATTTGGTTTATGGGATGTCAAACAACAAGGTGCACTCGCAACGTATGTTGCAAATGAAATAGTAGTAAAAGGGAAGAAGTTAAAAGTAGGGGATAGCTTTGAAGTAAAAGGGATTGGGAAAGTGAAGGTAGAGCCAAACTCCATTCAAGGATATGATTATGAGGCAGAAGGGAACGGAATTATCGTACTACCAGAACGAGTCGTATTTACGAAGGATAATATTGATAAATATAATTTCTAGTAACGAAAAAACGTCCGAATGTATCGGACGTTTTTTTCTTTATTAGTTATGAACTGTTTCTTTTTCGTTTAATCCAAGCGTACGCCCTGTAGAAGTGTGAAGGTCTTGGAACAATCTTGGATTTTCTGTTAATGAAATGCCGTAAGAAGGGATCATTTCTTTTATTTTTCCTTCCCATTCTACCATTCGGCTTGGGAAACATTTTTCTAATACTTCAAGCATAACATGAACGGCAGTAGAAGCACCCGGTGATGCACCTAGTAACGCCGCGATTGATCCATCAGCCGCACTAACAACTTCAGTACCGAATTGAAGTGTTCCTTTACCGCCAGCGTCAGTATCTTTAATTACTTGTACACGCTGACCAGCAACTACAATATCCCAATCTTCACTTTTTGCGTTCGGAATGAATTCGCGTAATTCTTCCATACGTTTCTCGTGCGATAACATAACTTGTTGAATTAAGTATTTTGTTAATCCCATTTCTTTTACACCAGCAGCTAACATCGTTAAGACGTTATTCGGTTTTACAGAACCAATTAAGTCAAGGTTTGAACCAGTTTTTAAGAACTTAGGAGAGAACCCTGCGAACGGTCCAAATAGTAAAGCTTTTTTATTGTCTATATATCTCGTATCAAGGTGAGGTACAGACATTGGCGGAGCGCCAACTTTAGCTTTACCGTATACTTTTGCATGATGTTGCTCTACAACTTTTTGGTTTTTACATACCATAAATAGTCCACTTACTGGGAATCCACCGATATGTTTTGATTCAGGAATACCAGTCTTTTGTAGTAGAGGTAGACTACCGCCGCCGCCACCGATAAAGACGAATTTTGCAGTATGATGCTCGATTTTACCACTATTCATATCGTGTACTTTTACTTCCCACAAACCATTCTTCGTGCGTTTAATATTTTCGACACTATGTTTGTAGTTTAGCTCGACATCTTTCGTTTTTAAGTAATCAAACAACATTCGTGTTAATGCACCGAAGTTAACATCTGTTCCAGAGTCAATCTTCGTTGCCGCCATAGGTTCATTAGATGTACGACCTTCCATAATGAGTGGAAGCCATTTTTTTAATGTTTCAGGAGCATCGGAAAATTCCATTCCTTGAAACAGTGGATTTTTTGAAAGCGCTTCAAAACGGTTTTTTAGAAACTGAACATTTTTTTCACCTTGTACTAAACTCATATGAGGTAGAGGCATAATGAAATCTTGTGGATTACGAATTAATTTGCTTTTTACAAGATATGCCCAAAATTGTCTTGAAAGCTGGAATTGTTCATTCACTTTTACAGCCTTACTAATATCTATAGATCCGTCAGATTTTTCGGAAGTATAGTTCAGTTCGCATAGCGCAGAATGCCCTGTACCTGCATTATTCCATTCATTAGAGCTCTCTTCCCCGGCACTAGCGAGTTTTTCAAAAACTTTAATTTCCCATTCAGGTGCTAATTCTTTTAGCAATGAGCCTAACGTTGCACTCATAATTCCTGCACCAATTAAGATAACGTCTGTTTTTTGCTGCATGTTGCTCATGATAATCTCTCCATCCCCTATATTGGCAAAAAAGAGTAGGTGTTTTCTATGTCTAAGCCGTAAAAGAGAAACACCGCCTAGGCCCCACCTAGGTATTTACCTTTTTTGTCTCAATTATATAACCATCTCATACTCTATTATAATAATTAATAGACTAAAATATCTAGTGTTATCTGATAATTTTAAACTATTTAACGTTTTATTCGCCAAAAATCTTATTTAACAAGCTCTTTTAAGTTGGTAAATAGAAAAAAATTACAGTTTGAAATTATCTCGAAAAAGCTTACGTATCCAAAGGTGAGTAGAAGGGATACCTTTTTATGGGATTTTTTGCTTTGTTTATTGTATAATTATTCTGAAATTTTAAAAGGAGGGATACACATGCGTACACAAGAACAAATCGCAAACTTATTTCGAAATTTTTCAATAAAGGAATGTAAAGGGTCAAGTGACTTATATGAATACTTATCAATACAAATTGCTGAAGATGAGGAAGTACTTACACTATCTTCCTACGCTCAAGCAGGTCAACCAGTCCCAAACTTATTATTAGGTGCAGTACATTATTTATTATTAGCAGGGAAAGAACATCATTTAAAAACGTACTATAGTAGCTTAGTTGAACATGCTAATACAGATTTAGATCAAGCTTTTGCTCATTTTAAAGATTTCTGTAAAATATACAGAGAGGAAATCATTACTTTATTACAAACGAAACTTGTTCAAACGAATGAAGTAAGAAGATGTGCGTACTTATATCCAAGTTTCAGTTACATATTCAGCAAAGTGAATAAACCGTTAGCGTTAATAGAAATTGGGACAAGTTCTGGATTACAACTATTTTGGGACCAATATAGCTATTCGTACGGTACAGATGAAACATACGGAAATATAAATTCGAATGTACATGTAACTTCTGAAATAAGAGGGGAGAATGTGCCTCATTTATTAAAAGAAAGTCCACCTGTCGTAGAAAGAATCGGACTAGATTTACATGTAAATGATTTACATAGTGATGAAGATTATTTATGGCTACGTGCACTCATATGGCCAGAACATAAAGAAAGGCTTGAACTGTTTGACCAAGCTGCATCTTTAGTAAAAAATAAATCTGTTCAATTAATAGAAGGAGACGGTGTAGAGCTATTATCATCTATCATTGAACGAATAAGTGAAGAGGCGGTTATCTGTATTTTCCATACACACGTCGCAAATCAAATACCTGAACAAATAAAACGTAAGCTGGAAAAACAAATCCAAGAAATAGGTGCAAAACGTGATGTATTCCACTTATATAACAACATGTGGGACCGGAATCTTCATATTGATTATTATATTAACGGAAACGAATATCGTGAAACAGTCGGAGAAACAGAAGGGCATGGGAGATGGTTTAGTTGGAAGCTTAGGAAGGAGACGCTTTGTTAATATTTGAGAAGTTTTTATTTTCAAGAAATTAGATAATGAAATTCCAGAAAATGAAAGTAACTAGTTACTTTCATTTTTCTTTTGTGATAATATGTTAGTAATTACTTACTTACATATTGAATGGAGGAATATAGATGGGGAAATTAACAGCACGAGAAAAAGTTATGGAAGCTGCTACTTTATTATTCGGGGAAAAGGGGTATACAGCGACAACCATTCGTGAAGTGGCAGAAAAAGCAGGAGTAAGCGAATTAACGATATTTCGTAATTTTAAAAATAAGGAAAATCTTTTTAGGGAGAGTATTATTTTACGGACGACACCAGTTGCTTTGCTAGAGGAAATAGAAGAGCAATTTACTGGTGATTTACATAAGGACCTTACGAAAGTGGCGGAAACATATATTCAAACCAATTTACCAAAGCTAAATTATATTTGGGCTGCGTTAATAGAATCAAGACAAAATAGTGAAATGAAAGCATTACTACATGAGTTGAATTCACATCTAGTGAATCACTTAGAACAATATTTAAAGCAACTTGGTGAGAAGGGACACATTTCCACCTGTAATTACCGTTTGATAGCGAATATGTTTTATGGACAATTGTTTTTATACATTATGAATGTAAGTATATCGGAAGAAGAAATTCAGTTAGAAGAGTATATAGAGACATGTGTAAATTTATTTATGAATGGGATTTTAAATAAATAAAAAGAATAAGGGTGGCAGAAATGAGGAATATATTAGCATTAATAGCTTTAATTGCAGGTTTTTTTATGGCAATTTTAGATTCGAATATTGTGAATATTGCATTACCAGAAATGACAAAGACATTTCATACTTCAATTGATACAATTTCTTGGGTTGCTAATAGTTATAATGTTGCCTTTGTATCGTGTTTATTAATTGCAGCACGCCTGGCGGATCAGTTTGGTCGCAAGAAACTGTATATTATTGGTTTATTGTTTTTTTCTATTAGTTCATTTATGTGCGGTATAGCCACTTCTTTTCATACATTAGTTGCTTTTAGGGTAATACAAGGAGTTTCCGCCGCAGTTATCGTACCAGTTGCTATGCCATTAGGCCTTAATTTAGTACCGAAAGAAAAACAAGGTATGATAGGAGGCGTCATGGGAGCTTTTGGGGGATTAGCAGCGGCGATTGGCCCTTCACTTGGAGGCGTTTTAATTGACAAATTAAATTGGAGTTGGGTGTTTTTTATTAATATACCAGTGAGTATATTATCTTTCATTTTCGTGATTCTTTGTATTAAAGAATCGTATGATCATGCTACAAGCTCTAAAATAGATTGGGCAGGTATGATTACTTCTGCATCTGCACTATGCTTACTCGTATATGCACTCATACAAGTAAATACAAATCATTTAAGCACGATAAGCTTAATACTTCTTTTTATGCTCTCATTCATAGGTTTTATATTATTTTTTATCATTGAAAAGAAAAGTGAAAATCCAATGTTGCCATTAAGAATATTCACAAATAAAGAGTTCTCAATCTCGAATTTTTCTTTATTCTTTGTTGGAATGGGACTAATGAACTTTTTATTTATACTTGCTTTTTATTTTGTTCAAGTAGAAGGTATGTCTGAATTACAGTCAGGTTTAATAATTAGCACGCTAGCGATTGTTTCGATGCTTGTTACAGCAATAGTAACACCACTCGCAGCAAAGCGGGGAAGTTCATTAATAGGTAGTATAGGGCTATTAACATTTATCGTAGCGTCATATTTATTTAGTCAAATAGATTCAAACTTTACTACATGGGATTATATTTGGAGGCTAATAATCGTTGGAATTGGAACTGGGTGCACATTAGCACCATATACAACAACGGCAGTTTTAAGTGTGCCTATTGAAAAGTCAGGTGTTGCTGCAAGTATTTGTAATATTTCAAGAACAGTTGGAAGTATTGTTGGGGTTGCGATACTTGTGATGTTTCTGAATCATCAATTGTTAGTTGAAAAAGAGAAGGTAAATAGGGAAGTAGTAACTGTGATTAAAAAAAGTGATTTGTAAAATTTAGAAAGGGGGGAAGTATTGCAAGCGATAAATAAAAAACAGCAAATCATCTTAAAATCTGATGGAGAGCGAAAAATTTACAAACAAGTAAAGGAGGAATATCAGCAAGGAATAATTCGTAGTTATAATTTAGCATTTTTAATGGGCGCAACTATATTTTTTATCGCATTTATTTTTAATATAGGAAGAGTCTTATTAGAGAAGAAAAGAAGAGGATCGTTTGAATAAAGAAAAAGGCTGTGCGTCATATAGAGCACAGCCTTTTTATAGTGATATGTATTTAATCAAAACCCAGGTAATCCATCAATCTCACAAACTTTCTTGGATGTAAAACCGATATTTAGTAAAATTTTGCGCGAGGGGATGTTGTTCGGATCAATAATTACAATATAGTTTTGGCATAGTATTCCTCCAAACTAAAATTTTTATTGTTCGTCAGAAAAGATTGTCTTTAACACTATTACTTACACTACCATAACCGTTGTTTTCAGTAAAACACGCTCCATCTATTGTAAGATTCCCTGAATGTTGTAATGTATTAAAAGTTCATTGGTACGCTCATTACTAAGTCGTAACATGTCATATATGTATTTTTGGCTATATTGAGGATAGGTTGGTTTTATATATGTTTTAGTAATTGAAAGAAAACTATTAAGTATGAAGAAGGGGATCAAACGTTTATAGGGGATATATAAAGTTATTATATATAGAATTAGAAATAAGAATTTGATAGTATTGGAGTAAGGAGTTTTAATAGCAGTATATTAAGTGGTACTAATATATTGTTGCAAATACTTCCATGAATTTATGGAAGCATTTGATAGAATTCAAAAAAATATAATGGAGGCTCATATGAAAAAAGTAATTGGCGCAGCAACAGCAACTGTTTTCGGATTGGGAGCATTTACTACAACTGCTACCGCAGAAACAATCGTAACAGCAGATGTACTCAACGTACGTGAAAAACCGACTACGGAATCAAAAGTTGTAGAAAAGGTAAAAAATGGGCAAGAATTAAAAGTCATCAATACTGAAGATGGCTGGTCAAAAATTGAATTGAATGGTAAAGAAGTATTTGTAAGCTCGGAGTTTACAAAAGATGTGTATCATGTAACAGCAAATTTATTAAATGTTCGTACGGAAGCAAACACAGAATCAAAAATTCTTGGCAGACTGAAAAAAGATGATGTAATTGAATCAATGAACCAAGTAAAAGATGGATGGCTACAATTTGAGTATAAAGGAAAAACAGCTTATGTAAATGTTTCTTTCTTATCTAGTACAGCACCAGTTGAAAAAAAGGCTGACGAGAAAACGAAGCAAGTAGCGAAAGTGCAAAAAATGGTTAAAGCTAAGGAAGAAGCGAAAACACAGAAGGTAACAAAGGCAAAAGAAACAATTAAACCTAAGGAAGAAGAGAAAGTACAAGAAGTAGTAAAAGTACAAGAAGAAGCAAAAGTACAAGAAGTAGCAAAACCTAAGGAAGAAGAGAAAGTACAAGAAGTAGTAAAGCCTAAGGAAGAAGAGAAAGTACAAGAAGTAGTAAAGCCTAAGGAAGAAGAGAAAGTACAAGAAGAAGCAAAGGCAAAAGAAGAAGAGAAGGCACGAGAAATAGCAAAGGCTAAAGAAGAAGAGAAGGCGCAAGAAATAGCAAAGGCTAAAGAAGAAGCAAAAGCGCAAGAGATAGTCAAAGCTAAGGAAGAGGCGAAAGCCCGAGAAATAGCAAAGGCTAAAGAAGAAGCAAAAGCGCAAGAAATAGCGAAGGCTAAAGAAGAAGAGAAAGCCCGAGAAATAGCAAAAGCTAAAGAAGAAGCAAAAGCGCAAGAAATAGCCAAAGCTAAGGAAGAGGCGAAAGCCCGAGAAATAGCTAAGGCCAAGGAAGAAGCAAAAGCCCGAGAAGCAATAAAGGCAAAAGAAGAGTCTAAAAATAACACGCAGTCCGCTAAACGTGAATTAACAGTGGTGGCGACAGCATATACTGCTGATCCAAGTGAAAATGGTACATATGGTGGACGCGTTTTAACTGCGATGGGGCATGATTTAACGGCTAATCCGAATATGAGAATTATCGCAGTTGACCCGAAAGTAATTCCTTTAGGATCTAAAGTATGGGTAGAAGGTTATGGAGAAGCAATCGCTGGAGATACGGGAAGTGCAATTAAAGGTAATCGCATTGATGTTTTAATGGGCTCAAAAAGTAAAGCTATGAATTGGGGAAGACAAACTGTTAAAGTGAAAATTTTATAATAAATCTAGAATATAACATAATGAAAATAAGACCGACATATTCTGTCGGTCTTATTTTCGTACCATAATATCATTAAGGATCGCATCAAATATATCTTTTTGCGTGAAGTGATCTGTAAAAATAGTTTCCCTAGCAACTTCAATTGTATCGTGCGGATTATACCATTTTTCTAGGGAATCCTCACCAAATTCATGCCTTTTTTCCCTTGTGTTATGTCGTCGAATCGTTTCTTTTAACGATAAATCAAAGTAATATGTATACGCGTTTCCTTCAAAAAAATGTATTAATTCTTTCAGCATATCACCATATCTTCGACTGTTTAAAATACCTTCTAAAATAACAAGTTCACATTTTCCTTTTCCATACTTTGTAATTTCACATAGTAAATCATGTGATAAATTCCCCATCGTATCGTGTACTCTAAGCATATCTCTACGTACAACATCTTGTGATACTAAAAGTGTCCCTTGTCCGAAATATTCTTGTAGTTGCTTTGCGATTGTTGTTTTACCACTTGCGGAGTTTCCTCTAAGAATGATTAATGTTGATTTATGTATAGGATTAGACATAGTGAATTCCCCCAGCATGAATGATTATATAGAAAATTTTAACAAATTAAACGTAGAAAGTGTATAATTAATAAGGATGCAAATAAAAAAGGTGGGGGTTAAATGGAAGGTAAATAGGGCGCAGCCGATTTGGAAACGGACATGGTTTCGCTATCTAGGGGCATTTATAATTTTACAATTACTGTTTATTATTTGTGAAGTAACTGCATGGGCACCAAACTTTAGACCTGGCGGAGAATTTTTTAATAGAGTATTAAATTCTCAATTTTTCACAGAATGGTTCACGCCATATAAAATCCCTCAATTTAATGTGTTTACAGCATTTTTTGCGATTACATTGTTACTATACGCATTAATAGGTGCAATGAAAGATTTCACAAAAAGGAAAAATATAAATAATTAAAAAGAGGTATTATATGCTATTTCAAAAAGATAATGTATCGGTTCGGTACGTAAAAGAAGAGGATGCACCAATCATTTCAAAATGGTTAACAGAACCAGAAGTCCTGCAATATTACGAAGGACGAGATAATCCGCAATCTGTAGAAATGGTACTGGATCATTTCATATATAATCCAAACAGTTATGAAAAAAGATGTTTAATAGAGTTTGATACCACTCCAATTGGTTACATACAAATGTACCCCATTGATTCTGAATGGAAAACATTATATGGCTATGAAGAATCACAATATGTATGGGGAATGGATCAATTTATCGGAGAGCCGACTTATTGGGGAAAAGGCATTGGAACGAAACTCGTTCAGACAGCAATTACATATATTATGGAGAACACGGGGGCAGAAGCCATTGCAATGGACCCGAAAGTAAATAATGAACGTGCAATAAAGTGTTATGAAAAATGTGGATTTAAAAAGGTAAAGGTTTTAAAAGAACATGAACTGCATGAAGGGGTATTAGAAGATTGTTGGATGATGGAATATAAACGTATAGAGGATAGGTGATAGAAGTGAAGGCGCTACTTGTATTAGATATGCAGAAGGGGATTTTAGAGTGCAAGGATTTTTCTGTTGAAAAAGAGTTCATTGCAAATGTTTTAAAACAATTTAAAGCGGAGAATGAACCTATTATTTTCTTAAAACACCGAGATGATAATCCAGAAAGTACATTGTATTATGAATCAACTGGAAGTGAATTAGTAGAAGAATATACCAGGTTTGCGGATTATATAGCCGAGAAGACAACACCTAGTGCGTTTAAAGATACAAGTGTTGAAGATATATTAACGAAACATAAAGTTGATCATGTTGTTATCGTTGGATTTAATACGGAATTTTGTTGTTTATTTACAAGTATCGCTGCTTTTGAAAAAGGCTATAAAGTTACGCTTATTGAAGATGCGACGGGAACTGCTAACGATGAAGAAGTATACGAAATGCCTGGATTAGATATAAAGGATTTCGTTGGATCAATCTTGAATTGGTCCAATGTAATTGAAGTACTGTATTATGATGAATATGTAGAGGCCTATACAAACAAAGGGAGCTGCGCGAAATGAAAAAAGCATTAATCGCAATCGATGTGCAAGCAGGTATGTATACAGCAGGAATGCCAGTACATAATGGGGAAAAGTTTTTAGAAATATTGCAAGAGCTTATTGGAGAATGCCGTTCAAATGATATTCCGGTAATTTATGTGCAACATAATGGACCGAAAGATCATCCGTTAGAAAAGGGTACAGAGGGGTGGAAGATTCATAAGGCAATCGCTCCACTAGAAGAGGATTGTGTTGTTGAAAAAACGACCCCAGATTCATTCCACAAGACGGACCTAAAAGAAGTATTGCAAGACAAGGGAATCGATCATGTTATCATTTCAGGAATGCAAACGCAGTATTGTGTGGATACGACAACTCGCAGGGCGTTTAGTGAAGGGTATAAAGTAACGTTAGTGAGCGATGCACATAGTACGTTTGATACAGAGGTGTTACGTGCTGAAGACATTGTGAAGCATCATAACGTAGTGTTTGGAGCGTTTGCTGATGTCATTACATTAAAAGATTTGAAAGAAACTGTCTCTAAATAAGAGGCAGTTTTTTATCCGACTTTAATGGGCAGTAAGACCCCCACCTCAAAATGCAGCGAAAGCAAAGAGGTTAGGTGGGGGATCAACTGTCCATAAAAGTCCGATTGGTTCAACTAATAATCAGTGGGGGATGAAGAAAACCCCCACTGATTAAAGTTTCACTTTATTAGAGGAAATCATGTCAAATAGTGTCGGTAAGTCGATATCCTTTGTCGAAACGTCGATATATTGAAATAATCGTTGATATATTTGAAAAATCGTCGATATAATTTCACGTACCATAATAAAAACACAAAAAAGGAGCACCACATAATTAAAAAGGGCGCTCCTGCATCAAAATATTACTTTTTCTTATCTTTATCCAATATATTCTGCTCTTCAGCAAACTCTGTACCATATGCAAAGCGGCGATTAATATGAATATTATCGTTGTGGTGCCTTGTGTGGGAGTTAGAGAAGCGATGAACGATTACTTCTGATAATGTGAAGACAATTGCGGAAAGGATGCTTCCCCATGCAATTTGCATATAGTTGTCTAATAAAATATTACCGAAAATCCATACGCTTAAATATGTTAGTAAGAAATCCGACATAATGGCACCAGTATTGCCGATTCGATTTAATATGATTTTATCAACGAACATATAAGATACGATTGTTACAAAGAGACTAAATGAAATAATTTGGACGAACGTTGCAGGGAAAAATAAAGCGAGTCCAATACTAAATGCGATAATGCACGATATAAACTTGATAAGCACTACAGTAAAACCATTCAATATTTACACCTCCGATTTATACATAGTTTTACAATAAATTTAGGAGTTCATACATTGTAACGAATATATTTATATAAAACTTTTTCATGTTCAATCTTTGTCTAAATATTAAAAAAACAAAGAAAAAATGTTATAGTAAAATGAGAGTATATGACATTTTTAGGTAAGGGGGCATCCTGGGTGTGGATTACTTCAGAAGTAGAAATTCCAGACGAGTTAATTGATCATCTTGAACAAGGAAAGTTAGTATTATTTGTTGGAGCGGGAGTTTCTATGAAAGGGAAATCAAACTTACCGAATTTTGATGATCTTGTTGATGAAATTGCGAAAACGTTATATGTAGAAAAACGTGAAATAACAGAACCACATGATTATTATCTTGGTAAAATTGCGAAATCAAAAGATGTACATCAAGTTGCAAGAGATCTAGTTCATATAGAAAAGTCAAAACCGAATCCGCTTCATTATGCAATTCCGAGGTTGTTTCCTTTAGACACGGAAGTTCGTATTGTAACGACAAATTTTGATCGACATTTTACAACTGCGATAAAAGAAATGAATAGAGAATTAAACGTATATTACGCACCTGCGTTACCTACAGGTAGAGCGTTTAAAGGACTCGCTTACATACATGGCAATATAGAACAAGAGAAAGAAGCATTAATTTTAACAGATGGTGATTTTGGAAGGGCTTACTTGACGGAAGGATGGGCGAGAAGATTTTTAGTTGATTTATTCTCGAATTATACCGTTTTGTTCGTTGGATATAGCCATAATGATCCAGTAATGAAATATTTAGCAACTGGTTTACCACCAAGTACAAGGCGTTATGCATTTGTCGCACAAGGAGAAAATACATATCATTGGGAGCATTTAGGAATACGGCCGATTGTATATCCGAATAAAGGTAATAATCATCAGTCGCTCGTTAAAGCAGTAAAACGATGGGCGGAGTTAATGGGTGATAATTATATTACAAAACGAATGCGCATTCGTGACATAGTAACAGTTCCACCTTCTGTAGAGCAGGAACAATTATCATACATAAAACAATCCATTAAAAAAATTGAAACAGTCCGCTACTTCGTTGAATTTGCTCATGATTATGAGTGGGTGGAATGGCTTGAAGCGGAAGGAAAATTACAAAATTTATTTTTAATTACATCAAATTATAACGAGGTAGATGAATTACTTGCAAAATGGTTAGTGGAACAATTTCTTTTTAGTCACCAAAAAGAATTATTTCAATTAATTTTTAAAAATCAATCTAAACTATCTCCGTTATTATGGAGAACAATTTGTAGTTACTTAAGTGAGACGAAAATCGAGATGGACCCATTGTTGTTTGCACGGTGGACACTGCTTTTATTAGAAACAGCTGAAAAAGATAGTAAATCGATCGAAACAATTTCTTACTTACTGCAAAAATGTTCTTTTCCTGAGCATAAAGAAATCGCTTTATTGTTATTAACGTTTATTTTGGACGGAAAACTTAAATTGAAGCGTGAAAGAAAGTGGGGAAATGATAATACGCAAGAATCAATAGAACTTGAGGAGTCGAGTCGTTTACCCGTGTCTACATTTTCTTATGTGGAGCAAATTTGGAATGAAAAGATGAAACCGCATATTTCTTATTACGCCGTTCCAATTATGATGATGGGAATAGAGAAGTTGCGGATGTTATCACTAAGGCAAACGGCACTGAAAAAAAGGGATAAGGAAAATGTGGAAAAAGAGTTTCAGCAAAATGATCTTGCGTTTTTAATTCAAATTGTAAAAGAGTGTTTAGCCTATTTATGTGAAAAGAATGAGAAAAAAGCAAATTATTATATTACTGAAATGATAGAAGCAAGCAGCATACTTCAAAATCGAATTGCCATTGATGCGATGAATAAAAATATATTTGTAAGCGCCGATGAGAAGATGAAATGGTTGTTACAGGAAGAAATTCTTTTAGATGTCACGTATAAACAAGAAGTTTTTCAACTTATAAAAAATCATTACGCACTCTCTTTAGAAAAAACAAAGGAAGAAGTCATTCAAATTGTATTAAAGAACCTTGCAGAGGAGAGGGCATTTGATGTTTGTTTACTGTTAGATTTATTATTCACGTGTGATTCAAATAGTTCATCTACAGCAAAAGGTTATGAGTTAATGAAGCAAAAACATCCACACTTTCATTCTGATCGATACAGTGTAAAAAAGAGAGAGACGACAGAACAAAGTATTACTTGTAATGTAACTGCTGATGGATTATTACAGCTGAAAGATGAAGAAATTATGAAACAAGTTCGCCAATTCTCTCAAGATGGTGTGTTTGAACAACGTCATTTTTTAGAGATGTTATCGAAAGCATGTAAATTGAATACAGAATGGAGTATTTCATTTGCTTATCAATTAGTAGGTATGCACGAAATAAGTAATGAAGTTTGGTTTGTTTGTATTAGAGAGTGGCGAAATAACCGAGGACTGACAAATGAACAAATACAAAAAGTTATTCCTCTGTTGCAGAAATTCGTTAGAAATACTGCATTTCATTGGTTAATTAGTAGCTTTCTATATGAAATTAGCAATCGGTTAGAAGAGTTAGAGGAAAATAGTATACGCAATGTAAAACGGTTTGCTTTTTCAGTATTCCCTCAAGTAATGAAAAGTGACACGGATTTTAAGCTTGGAAAACAAGATTTTTACAATGAATCGATTCAGCATCCTGTTGGGAAAATGACAGCTGTATTATTAAAACTGTTATCATATGATCATTTATACGATCGTAATGTGTATGAATATTTATTTTTATTTGAAGAACAAGTAAGAATTAGTACAGAACGGACAAATTTTATGTTAGCACGTTTAGTAGCGGATATTACATTTCTTTATCATATTGAGAAACAATGGTGCCGAAAATATTTGTTACCGTACTTAGAGTTAAAGAAGGAAAATGAGATTACGAAATATGCATGGGCCGGCTTATGTTACACGCAAATAAATTTACCTTTATTTACAGAAATGAAGCGATTTATTAAGTATGCAGTAGAACATTTAGAAGTATTACATCCGCATACGAGGGAAGCTTTCTTAAAATGGCTCAGTTTTGTATTTATTAAATGTGTACTGTATTGGGAACAAAAAACAGACTGGTTATACCCTTTACTTATACGAGAAAATGAAGAAAATAAAATTAAGTTTATGCAGTTTTTATGCTATTACGTCAAAACGTTAAGCGCAAAAGAGCAACAAAAATTTTGGGCAGCTTGGCTCAGTATATTTTTGCGAGAACGACCGAAAATGGGTGAAATCACAGCTAGAGAATATGTAATGCTTTTACGTATTATTTTATTTATGGATGAAATAGTAGAAAGAGGGTTATCGATAATTTGTAAATCATTTTCGGACGTAGGTGGAAAGGGAAATCAAACGGAGTTAAAACAGTTATTCAATGAAATACTTGAGAAGACAGAGAGTATAAAAATGTATAAAGAGTTGTATGCAAACGTATTTTTTACTTTACTGCAAACGCTTCAGGAAGCGGATTTACTTGAAACGGAAATCATTCAAATAAAAGAATTATTAATCGGGTATAAAGTAGAAAAATGTGTAATAAATGCAATAGATAATGAGATAATTCGCATCGGAATTGTTATGGAGAATTTACAAGAAGAAATGTAGGGCGAAAGTGGAATTTTAAAAAATATATAAAAAGTTGTTGACAGTGTTTTGAAAAGCGTTCTATAATACGAATCATACTTATTCAATTTCAAAAAACATTTGAATAAACAAAGTGCAATGAAGAGATCACAGTAGTGGTTAGTCTTACTGTAACAGAGAGCTGGTGGTTGGTGTGAACCAGTACAGGGATAATCATGAATTACAGTCTTGGAGCATCTTTTTCGTAGTAAAGATAGTATTGTCTTTATGAAGAAAAAGCGGTCAATTGATCGTTAACAGTGAAGAGAGGTAGACGGAAAGATAGTCTACAACTAGGGTGGTACCGCGATAAATATCGTCCCTACTGATTTATTCAGTAGGGACTTTTTGTATTTTAGTGGCCCAACTTGAAAATTAAATATGTATGCGTTGAAAGGAAAAGCAGTAGTTGTTGTTTCCCTGTAACAGAGAGCTGGTGGTTGGTGTGAACCAGTACAAAAACAAGAGCGAATTACAGTCCTAGAGCATCTTTTTCGTAGTAAAGATAGCATTGTCTTTATGAAGGGAAAGACGGTCAGATGATCGTTAACAATGAAGAGAGGTAGACGAAAGAAGTCTACAACTAGGGTGGTACCGCGATAAATATCGTCCCTACTGATTGAATCAGTAGGGATTTTTTGTACAAAAAAGTGGGTTTTTAATTAGTAGATAGTGTCTTTGTACTAATTATTAGTTTAAAATAAGAAGAGGGATCGATTCCACTTTAAATTTGTATAATTGACCAGTTCAGAAAATAGAGAATTTTTCATTCTCTTACTATAACTTTTAAAACATTAGAGGAGGATTTCCAAATGGCAAATCATGAATTAGATCAATTACGTAAACAGGTAGATGAAATTAACTTACAACTATTACACCTTTTAAACAAACGTGGTGAAATCGTTCAAAAAATTGGGGAGCAAAAGCAAGTACAAGGTACGAAACGTTTTGATCCAGTACGTGAGCGTGAAGTACTTGATATGATCGCAGAGAATAACGAAGGACCATTCGAAACATCAACGGTTCAACATATTTTCAAAACAATCTTCAAAGCTAGCTTAGAATTACAAGAAGATGATAACCGTAAAGCATTACTAGTATCACGTAAAAAGAAACAAGAAAACACAATTGTTGACGTAAAAGGTGAATTGATTGGTAACGGAACACAAACGTTCATTATGGGACCTTGTGCGGTAGAAAGCTTAGAGCAAGTTCGCCAAGTAGGGCAAGCGATGAAAGACCAAGGCTTAAAATTAATGCGCGGTGGTGCTTTCAAACCGAGAACATCTCCATACGATTTCCAAGGTTTAGGAGTAGAAGGATTACAAATCTTACGCCAAGTAGCAGATGAGTTCGACTTAGCGATTATTAGTGAAATTTTAAATCCGAACGATGTTGAAATGGCATTAGACTACGTTGATGTAATTCAAGTTGGTGCACGTAACATGCAAAACTTCGATTTACTACGAGCTGTAGGTAAAGTTAACAAGCCAGTATTATTAAAACGTGGATTAGCAGCAACAATTGATGAGTTCATTAATGCAGCGGAATACATCATTGCACAAGGTAACGACCAAATTATTCTTTGTGAGCGCGGTATCCGCACATACGAAAGAGCGACACGTAACACATTAGACATTTCAGCAGTACCGATTTTAAAGAAAGAAACACATTTACCAGTTGTTGTTGACGTAACGCATTCAACTGGACGTAGAGATTTATTATTACCAACAGCAAAAGCAGCACTTGCAATTGGCGCAGATGCAGTAATGGCTGAAGTACACCCAGACCCAGCAGTTGCATTATCAGATTCTGCACAACAAATGGATATTCCAGAATTCCATAAATTCATGGAAGAGTTAAAAGGATTCAAAAATAAATTATCTTAATTCCATATCACATATGCGCTGAAGAGGAAACAGTAGTGCTTATCTCCCTGTTAAAGAGAGCTGATGGTCGGTGTGAATCAGTACAAAGGTAAGCATGAATTACAGCCTTGGAGCATCTTTTTCGCCAAATTTTGGAGGAAAAGACGGTCTTACGATCGTTAAAGAAGAGAGGTAGACGAAAGAAGTCTACAACTAGGGTGGTACCGCGATAAACATCGTCCCTACTGAGCGCTCAGTAGGGACTTTTTTGTACAAAAAAATAGTAAAGGGGCAAGAGAAATGAGATACATTACAGCTGGAGAATCACATGGACCGCAGTTAACAGTTATTTTAGAAGGTGTACCAGCAGGTTTAACGCTGGCAGCGGAACATATAAATAAAGAATTATTAAGAAGGCAAAAAGGGCACGGACGCGGAAGACGTATGCAAATTGAAACGGATACAGTTGAAATTGTAAGTGGTGTTCGTCATGGGATGACACTTGGCTCACCAATTACGTTAATCGTAAAAAATGATGATTTCAAACATTGGACGAAAGTAATGGGTGCAGAGCCAATTTCGGAAAAAGAAAGTAAAGACATGAAACGTACAATTACGAAGCCACGTCCAGGACATGCGGATTTAAATGGAGCAATTAAATACGGTCACCGTGATATAAGAAACGTACTAGAGCGCTCGTCTGCAAGAGAAACGACAGTAAGGGTTGCAGCTGGAGCAGTTGCGAAACAAATTTTAAAAGAATTAGGCGTAGAAATTGCAGGGCATGTACTTGAAATCGGTGGAGTAAAAGCAAAACATATTTCTAACTTGTCAATTGAAGAAATTCAAACGATTACTGAAAACTCACCAGTTCGATGTTTAGATAAAGAAGTAGAACAAGAGATGATGAATGCAATTGATAATGCAAAAAGTAGCGGAGATTCAATAGGAGGCATTGTAGAAGTCATTGCAGAAGGAATGCCGATTGGCGTTGGTAGTTACGTTCATTACGATCGTAAATTAGATGCAAAACTTGCTGGTGCAATTATGAGCATTAATGCATTTAAAGGTGCTGAAATTGGTGTTGGTTTTGAAGCAGCAAGACAGCCAGGAAGTAAAGTGCACGATGAAATTTTATGGGATGAAGAACAAGGATACACGAGAAAAACGAATAATGCCGGTGGTTTAGAGGGCGGTATGACAACGGGAATGCCAATTGTCGTAAGAGGTGTAATGAAACCAATACCTACATTATACAAACCGTTAGCAAGTGTTGATATTGATACGAAAGAAGCATTTCAAGCGAGTATTGAAAGGTCGGATAGCTGTGCAGTACCAGCAGCAGGTGTAGTAGCTGAATCTGTTGTAGCATGGGAACTTGCACATGCACTAGTCGAACAATTCGGAAAAGATCGTATGGAGTTAATTCAACAAAACATTACGCAACATAATAAATACGCAAAAGAATTTTAATAAAAAGGTGGTTTTAACATGCAAGTAAAAGATCAACTATCATCATTACAACCATATAAACCAGGTAAATCACCTGAACAAATGAAAGAAGTGTACGGAGATCATGCATTTGTGAAATTAGCATCGAATGAAAATCCATTCGGCTGTTCACCACGTGTTTTAGATGAGTTGCAAAAATCGTGGTTGGACCATGCTTTATATCCTGACGGAGGTGCGACAACGCTCCGTCAAACAATTGCAAATAAATTACAAGTACAAATGGAACAAGTACTTTGCGGTAGTGGTTTAGATGAAGTCATTCAAATCATAAGTCGTGCAGCACTTAAAGCAGGAGATAACATCGTAACGGCAGGTGCAACATTCCCGCAGTACCGTCATCATGCGATTATTGAAGGCTGTGAAGCGAAAGAAGTTCCACTAAATAACGGTGTATACGATTTAGACGAAATTTCGTCAGCGGTAAATAATAATACGAAAATCGTATGGATTTGTAATCCAAATAATCCGACAGGCACATATGTGAATGACCGAAAATTGACTCAATTCATTGAAGGGATTAGTGAAAATACGTTAATTGTCATTGATGAAGCGTACTATGAATACGTAACAGCAAAAGATTTCCCAGAGACATTACCGCTTTTAGAAAAGCATAAAAATATTCTTGTGCTTAGAACATTTTCCAAAGCGTACGGATTAGCTTCTTTCCGCGTAGGATATGCGATTGGACAGGAAGAGTTAATTGAGAAATTAAATGTCGTACGTTTGCCATTTAACGTATCTTCATTAGCGCAAAAAGCAGCGACGATTGCTTTTGGTGATGACGAGTTTATTGAAGAAATAGTTCGTGTAAATACAGAAGGATTACAACAATACGAGAGCTTTTGTAAGGAAAATGATATTCCATTTTATCCATCGCAAACAAATTTCATCTTCTTACCAGTTGAGAATGCTGGAGAGATTTATGAAGCTTGTGCACACGCAGGATTTATTATTCGGCCGTTCCCAAATGGTGTCCGTATTACAGTCGGAACAAGGGAGCAAAATGAAGGAGTGATTTCAGTGTTACAACAACACTTTGAAAATAAAAAAAGAAAGTCTCGAGATGAGGCAAATGCGTAAGAAGGTAGTATTAATTGGAACTGGTTTAATCGGAGGCTCTCTCGCATTAGCAATTAAGAAAGAGCACGATGTAACGATAACAGGTTATGATATATTTCAAGAACAAGTAGAGCGTGCAAAAGAATTACACGTAGTAGATGAAATAGCAGTAAATTTACAACATGCATGTGAAGAGGCACATCTAATTATTTTTGCTTCTCCAGTTGAAGAAACGAAGAAGTTATTACACAAATTAGCGTCATTTCGGTTACGAGAAGATGTTATCGTAACCGATGTTGGTAGTACAAAAGGAACGATTATGAATGAAGCAGAAGCTTTGTTTTCAAAGGAAATTTCTTTCATTGGTGGACATCCGATGGCAGGTTCTCATAAAACGGGAGTTGAAAGTGCAAAAGCGCATTTATTTGAAAATGCATTTTACATTTTAACACCGATGCATCACGTGCCAAATGAAGATGTGGAAGAGTTGAAAGATTGGTTAAAAGGAACAGGGTCACATTTCCTTGTTTTAAACACAGAAGAACACGATTATGTAACAGGAATTGTAAGTCATTTCCCGCATCTTATTGCAGCTGGATTAGTAAAGCAAGTGGAGAAACATGCAGAAGATAATCCGCTCATTCATCAGCTAGCTGCTGGAGGTTTCAAAGACATTACACGTATCGCATCTAGTAGTCCGAAAATGTGGAGTGATATTGTTAAGCAAAATCGAGAGCATTTAATGGTATTATTAAAAGAGTGGATCTCTGAAATGGAAGATTTATATGATACAGTTTCTAGCGGAGATGCAGGCGAGATTCAAAACTATTTTGCAGACGCGAAAGAATACCGTGACTCTTTACCGGTAAGAAAGAGAGGGGCGATTCCTGCCTATCACGACTTATACGTCGATGTTTTAGATAAAGTAGGGGCATTGGCTCACATTACAAGTATTTTAGCGCGCGAAGAAATTAGTATTACGAACTTGCAAATATTAGAAGCGCGTGAAGGATTACTTGGAGTATTACGTATTAGCTTCCAACGAGAAGAAGATCGTATGCAAGCAACACTCGCGCTTGGAGAAGAAAAATACCAAACTTATGAAACAATTTAAATGAGAAGGTGAAAACGTGAAGGAAAGAACAATTCAACCTGTTAATAACGGATTAAATGGCAACATTACAATTCCAGGAGATAAATCAATTTCTCACCGTGCTGTCATGTTCGGTGCGATTGCAGAAGGAAAAACAACAATTAAAGGTTTCTTGCCCGGTGCAGATTGTTTAAGTACAATTTCTTGTTTTAAAGAAATGGGAGTAGACATCGTGCAAAACGGTGATGAAGTCACTGTAGTTGGTAAAGGATTAGAAGGTTTACAAGAACCGAAAGCTGTATTAGATGTTGGTAATTCGGGTACAACTATACGTTTAATGTCAGGAATTTTGGCAAATACACCATTTTTCTCTTGCGTACAAGGTGATGCATCTATTGCAAAAAGACCGATGAAACGTGTAACAAATCCATTAAAACAAATGGGTGCGAACATTGATGGGCGCGAAGAAGGAACGTTTACACCGCTAACAATACGTGGTGGAGATTTAAAAGCAATTGAATACACTTCGCCGGTAGCAAGCGCACAAGTAAAGTCAGCTATTTTACTTGCAGGACTTCGGGCAGAAGGTGTAACAGCTGTTACAGAACCACATATTTCACGCGATCATACGGAAAGAATGCTCGAAGCATTTGGCGTTAAAGTAACTCGCGAAGGAAAGACAGTGAAACTAGCAGGTGGACAAAAGTTAACAGCGACAGATGTTCAAGTACCAGGTGACGTATCATCAGCTGCCTTTTTCTTAATAGCAGGTGCAATTATTCCAAATAGTAAACTAGTATTACAAAATGTAGGAATGAATCCAACTCGTACAGGTATTATTGATGTTTTAGAGAAAATGGGTGCTACGTTCACTGTAGAGCCAATTAACGAAGGAGCATCAGAGCCAGCTGCAAACATTACAATTGAAACATCTTCATTAAAAGGAATTGAAATCGGCGGAGATATTATCCCTAGATTAATTGATGAAATTCCTGTTATCGCTTTAGCGGCAACGCAAGCAGAAGGAATTACAGTAATTAAAGATGCACACGAATTAAAAGTTAAAGAAACAAACCGTATTGATACAGTCGTAGCGGAATTAACAAAACTTGGTGCGCGCATAGAGGCAACTGACGACGGGATGATTATTTACGGGAAATCAGCTCTAAAAGGTAATACAGTTAATAGCTATGGTGATCACCGCATCGGAATGATGCTTGCGATTGCGGGATGTATTGCAGAAGGAAAAACAACAATTGAAGATGCAGAAGCAGTTGGTGTATCATACCCTACATTCTTCGAAGAACTTCAAAAGTTAGCTAAATAAAGTGATGAGAAGCAGATACGAGATGTATCTGCTTTTTCATATTGGATGTTTGTTAGTAAGCTAGTATAATTTCATTCACCGAACTGTAACGTTTAGAATTATGGTACAATTCAAATAAAGGAGGGAGGAGAAATATATGAACGTTATACGATTAACAGAAGATAAATTTAGAGAAGCATTACGCTTATCAGAATACGCTTTTCAATATAAAGTTGAAGAGGATCGATTGCAGCAGCAACTTACAAGAATGAAGGAAAGTCATGAAGTGTACGGTATTATAGAAGGTAATGACTTAGCGGCAAAACTACACCTTATTCCGTTTCATATATACATAGGAAAAGAAAAATTTAAAATGGGTGGCGTTGCAGGGGTAGCAACGTATCCAGAGTATAGAAGAAGCGGATATGTGAAAGAATTACTTCAACATTCACTTCAAACGATGAAAAAAGACGGATATACAGTATCGATGTTACATCCATTTGCTGTTGCATTTTACCGTAAATATGGCTGGGAACTTTGTGCGAATCTTCTTGTATGTCATATGACAAAGAGTGATTTAGTTATGAAAAAACAAGTGAATGGTACTGTGAAACGTTTCAATAAAGAAAATCACTCAGAAGAAGTCGAGAAGCTTTATGAAACATTTGCAGAACGTTTTTCTGGTATGCTAGTTCGCAATGAAAAATGGTGGTTACAAGCAGTTTATGATGATTTAACATTAGCAATTTACTACGATGAAAATAAAACTGCAGCAGGTTACATGTTATATAAAATAGAAAAATCTAAAATGACTGTAGAAGAATTCGTACCACTGCATAATGAAGCACGAAATGGTCTATGGAACTTTATTTGCCAACATGATTCTATGATTAAAGAACTTGAAATGACAGTAAGTGAAAACGAACAGTTGTTATATACATTGCAAGAACCACGTGTGAAAACAGAAATAAAACCATATTTTATGGGAAGAATTGTAGATGTAGAGCAGTTCTTAAAACAGTATGAGTTAAACTGGAACAATATACAACAAGAAATAATTTTACATATTACAGATTCATTTGCACCGTGGAATAATGTATCGGTGAGACTTGCAAATTATGAAATAACAATTATAGAAGAACCAATGGATAAAGGGATCAAGCTAGATATAAATGCACTATCTACAATATTGCTTGGATACAAACGCCCATTAGAACTAAATGAACTTGAATTAATTAACGGAAGCGAAGAGGAAATACGAGCGTTTGAGAAAATAGTTCCGGTACGAGAAGCCTTTATTTATGATTTCTTTTAAAAAATAGGGCTGTCCAAAATCAAACTTTGGGACAGCTTTCTCTTTGGGTGTTGGTTTTTGTCGGTAAGTTGATATATCCTGAAAATCGCTGATATAATTTTATTCACAAATAAGGGTATACGTAGTCACACACTTGACTTTTATTTTCTGTAATTTATAATTAAAAACGGAATGAATTTTCATTCCTGAAAATAGAGGTGGAAAAAATGGCTAAAAACAAACAAGAGGATATTTTTGATGCTGCGATGCAACTTTTTGCGGAGCGTGGTTACGATGGTACGACAATTCCAATGATCGCTGAAAAGGCAAAAGTCGGTGCGGGTACTATTTATCGCTATTTTGAAAATAAAGAGGCGCTTGTTAACTCATTATTTTCAAAAAGTATGTTACAGCTTTCTGAAATGATAAAAACGGATTTTCCTGTTGAAGCAAATATTCGTGAACAGTTTAGTCATACGTATAACCGTTTATTTGAATTTGCGAGAAATAATGTGGATGCTTTTCTGTTTACAAATTCTCACTGTGATAGTTATTTTCTTGATGAACAAAGCAAGAAAATATTTGATGATTTTATAGGCTTCTTTATGAATATTATAGAAGATGGGATTGTAAAAGGCTTACTCCGTCCGTTACCTCCAGTTGCTTTAATTATTATTGTATATCAACCGTTAGAAAAATTAATTAAAGTAATTGCAACAGGGCAATTAGAGTACTCAAAAGAATTAGTAAAAGAATTGGAAGAAAGCTCTTGGAACGCTATAAGAATCATTTGATTCTATAGCTTTATAAGGACAGGAATGAATATTCATTCCTGAATAGAATTAAAAAATGAGAGTAGGAGAGGGTATTTGTGTAACTAAAGGAATGAACATTCATTCCGAAAAAGTAGTTTAATAGAGTTTATAAAACAATGTAATAGAGTAATAGGAATGAATATTCATTCCGCAACTAACATGAAATTTTAATCGCGGGAGATGATGCAAATGAGCAAGCTGAA
This sequence comes from Bacillus cereus group sp. BcHK124, assembly GCF_027712065.1. Classification (NCBI taxonomy): domain Bacteria; kingdom Bacillati; phylum Bacillota; class Bacilli; order Caryophanales; family Bacillaceae; genus Bacillus; species Bacillus cereus group sp. BcHK124. The sequence goes on along the minus strand of NZ_JAQFPJ010000006.1, from coordinate 117,960 downwards.
AAATTGGAGAAGTTTATCTTTTCTATTATGGATAGTTATTACTATTACAATGATCGTTACGATGCCCAATATGGATAAATTAGTGAAAGAAAAAGGGCATATTACGATTCCTAATACAGAACAAAGTAGTATTGCTGACAAAATGATAAAAGAAATGAATAAAGACGGGACAGAAAAGTATGAGATTATAGCAGTTTTTAATAGTGGTAGTAAAACAGCTTTAACGACTGAACAAAAAGAGGAAATTACAAAAACAATCAACGTTTTGCAAAATGAAAAAGAACAATTAGGAATTAAAGAAGTTGTTTCACATTTAGATAATAAAGATTTAGAGAAACAATTAGTTTCTAAAGATAATACGACTATTTTAACGCAAATATCGATAGATAAAAAGCATGGTGAAATATCGAAAGTTACAAATAATCTTCATAATAAAGTGAAAACGAAAGGGGTAACAACGTACTTAACAGGAAGTGACTTAATCGCGGGCGATTTTCTTACATCCTCTCAAGAGGGAGTGAAAAAGACTGAAGTTATTTCAATTATTTTCATTCTTGTAATATTAATCATTGTATTCCGTTCACCTATTGTTCCAATTGTTTCTCTTCTTACTGTTGGGGTATCATATTTAGTTTCAATGGGGATTATTGCCCATTTAGTAGATCAATTTAATTTTCCGTTTTCTAACTTTACGCAAGTGTTTGTCGTTGTTGTCCTGTTTGGGGTTGGAACAGACTATAATATTTTATTATTTACAAGATTTAAAGAAGAATTAAGTAAACAAGAAAACGCATTTTTGGCTACGAAAGAAACATTTAAATCGGCAGGGAAAACCGTTTTATATAGCGGGATAGCAGTGCTAATTGGTTTTGCATCTCTTGCTTTAGCGAGTTTTAAATTATATCAATCTACTTCAGCGGTAGCAATTGGTGTCGCAGTTTTATTACTAGTATTAACTACGTTAAATCCGTTTTTCATGGTGCTTTTAGGAAAAGGGATGTTTTATCCCGTTAAAACATTTAAAGGTCATGAAGACAGTCGTCTATGGGGATTCTTTGCGAAAAACGCAGTAGTAAGACCATTTGTAGCTTTAATTATCGTATTTGTGATATCGATTCCTTTCATATTAAAGTATTCTAATACACTTAATTACAACGACTTATTTGAAGTAGACAATAAATATGAGTCGAAAATGGGGATTAACGTAATAGAAGAACATTTTCCACCTGGTTTTTCTTCACCAAGTACGTTAGTCATTCAATCGAATAACAAGTTAGATGAGGCGAGTTCGCTTCAAACTTTAGATGAACTAACTGATAAGATTTTGAAAGTGAAAGGTGTTTCAGAAGTATATGCACCGACACGTCCAACTGGTGATAGGATTAAAGAACTATATATAAATAAACAAGCGGGTGAACTAAATACAGGTTTAGGAGATGCCAATGGTGGTATAAAGGAAATTAATGATGGATTAACTACTGCGAAAGATAAGATGGGTAATAAGGACTCAAATAGTCTTGCAAACGTTCAAAAGTTAATTGATGGAACAAATGAAGCGAAGAATGGTGTATCGGCATTAGGAACAGCTTTAAATCAACTATCTAATGGCATAAATGATGGAGCAAAAGGTGCGCAGCAAATTGAGAGTGGGTTAACTTCAGTAAATGAAAATATAAGTATATTATCTCATGCAGCTTCACAACTTCATGCTGGCTATACGCAGTTAGAAAAAGGTTTAAGTTCTTACAGTCAATACTTCGGAAGTATTTCTCAAGCGATTGACGGTGCGAAGAAAGGTTATGAACAAATTGAAATGTTAATGACCAATTTCATCCAAACGAAACCAGAATTAGCAAATGATCCTAACATTCTGCAGACGATAGGAATTGCTAAAGAGGCTCAAAAGCAATTAGGTGGGCTTTCAAATGAATTAAATCAATTAGCAACGCAACACAATGCGGCGATGGGATCATTTAAAGAAGCGAATCAATTGTTATTGAAAGTGGATAATGGCTTAAAAGAAATGAGCAACGGAGTTACTAAGTTACAAAAAGGAGCAGCTGATCTTAAAAATGGATTAAATGAAGGTGCTTCAGGTTCAAAACAAATTGCGAACAAGTCATCTGAATTACAAACCGGATTAACGAAAATAAACGATGGGCAAGGCCAGCTATTAACCGGACTGAAAGACTTGCAAGAACAGATGGGGCAATTACAATCAGGACTATCTAAAAGTACAGAAGGCCTTGAAAAGGTAAGTAACGGCCTAGGGGATGCTCAGAAATATTTAGGAGAACTAAATGAATCAAAAAGCTCTGAGAAATTCTATATTCCAAAAGAAGTTTTGGAGGGAGAAGATTTCCAAAAAGCTTTGAATACGTACATGTCACATGATAGAAAGACTGCTAAAATGACAATCATTTTAGACGTAAATCCGTATTCAAAAGAAGCGATGCCAGTTATTCAAGAAATCAATAAAACGATAGATGGTACTTTGAAGGGGACGGAATTAAATCATGCGAAAACAGCAATTGGAGGAACGACAGCTAGAAACGTTGATTTAAAAGAAGTAACAGGGCAAGACTTCTTACGTACAGCTACAATTATGTTAATTGGAATTGCGATTGTATTAATGATGATTACACGTTCATTATTAAATACCATCTTTATTATTGGATCGTTACTATTAGCGTACTTTGCATCATTAGGGATAAGTGAACAAATTAGTACGCATGTTTTACATGTAGATTCATTAAGCTGGAATGTTCCGTTCTTTAGTTTCATAATGATAGTCGCTTTAGGAGTGGATTATAGTATTTTTGTAATGATGAGATACAATGAGTTAGAAGGGGACCCAGCGACGAAAATTGTAACTGCTTCTCGTCATATTGGAGGAGTCGTATTATCAGCAGCACTTATTTTAGGAGGTACATTTGCTGCATTAATCCCTTCAGGTGTATTAACGCTTATACAAGTAGCATCCGTTGTTGGTGTTGCACTGTTACTATTAGCTATTATTGTGATGCCAATATTGTTACCTGCTTTAATAGGATTAACGAGTAAAATGAAGAATTATGCAAAGAAATTAAGTGAAAGGAAATAAAAGAATCCACTTTTAAAAGTAACTGGTTCCGTTATAGGATAGAAAATATAAAATAACACACAAATTAGGGATGCAAAATCACATATGATTTTGCATCCTTTTTTATATAGTTCACTCAAATAATGGTGGAATATCTTTTTTAAAAGGTAAATGGAAAATTTATGTTAAAATAATGATAGAGATTATGAAAAAATATTCTTAAGTTAACGGTCAGGTTACTTTAAGAAGGATTTTTCAAAGGAAATGTTGAATATCGTATTTTGAAGGAGTGATTGCAGTGGAGTAAGTAATTTTTTAAATCTTGGTTAAATACTTTGAAGGAAGGTATTTATAAATATGAATACAAAACTAATAATAGTAGAAGGTTTACCTGGATTCGGAAAATCGACCACTGCAAAGCTAATAAATGAAATTCTAAACCAAAATAAAATTGAAGTTGAACTATTTTTAGAGGGGAATTTGAACCACCCCGCCGACTATGATGGTGTATCTTGTTTTAATAAATTTGAATTCGATAGATTAGTATCTAACAGTGGAGATTTTAAAGAAGTTCTTCTTAAAAGAGTTTTAAAAAAAGGAAGCAATTATTTATTACCATACAGAAAGATAAAAAATGAGTTTGGTGACCAGTTTTCGGACGAATTATGTAACGATATTTCAAGAAACGATATATATGAATTACCATTCGATAAAAATATTGAATTAATTGCTGACAAATGGAATGACTTTGCTGAAATTGCTCTAGAAGATAATAAGGTTTATATTTTTGAATGTTGTTTCATACAAAATCCATTAACAATTGGGATGATTAAATACGGTGAACAAAAAGAAAAAATAATAAATTATGTAATGAAAATTGCAAAAATCATAGAGAATTTAAATCCAATGTTATTCTATGTAGAACAAGATGATCTTGAATTTTCATTTAGGAAGGCATTAAAAGAAAGAAATCCAGAATGGTCCAAAGGAATTGTCGACTATTACACGAACCAAGGCTATGGGAAAGAACATAATCATTCAGGTGTAGAAGGAACGATAAAAGTTCTTGAGGCTAGAAGGGATTTAGAGTTAGAAATATTCGATATGTTAAAAATGAAAAAAGAAAAAATCAATAATACAAAATATGAAATTGACTCATATAGTTCAATGCTAAAAGATAAGTTAACAATAAAAATGGTGAAATAGCTTTTTACACTAACGGGTGCTTTAGTTGAAGAAGGAAATAAAAACGCTCAGAATATTTTGTGAGCGTTTTAGTTTGCTATTTATAATGCGAAATGCATTCAAATGATTGTATTATTTCAATGGATAAACATAATGCTCCAATTATAAATATTTTTTTCAAAATGAATCCTTCTTAAAGTGTGTATGTAACTTTAATATAATTAAAAACAAAGGTTTTATTCAAGTTTGTAAAGAAAGGAATAGCAATCAACCGTTGCTATTCATCCAGCTTCTACTATATAATAGCTATAGTCTACAATAATTGAGTCGTAATATGCGATTTTTTAAGACAATCGGTGAGAAAACGCTGAAATAAGCGGTATTAGTAGGAGGACACAAATGATTACAGTAAGTAACGTTAGTTTGCGTTTCGCGGATCGCAAATTGTTTGAAGATGTTAACATAAAATTCACGCCAGGTAACTGCTACGGCTTAATCGGAGCAAACGGTGCTGGTAAATCAACGTTTCTAAAGATTTTATCTGGAGAAATCGAACCATCAACAGGTGACATACATATTACGCCAGGCGAGCGTCTAGCAGTATTAAAACAGAACCACTTTGAATATGAAGAGTTTCCAGTATTAGAAACTGTAATTATGGGTCATACTCGTCTTTACAAAGTAATGCAAGAGAAAAATGCCATTTACATGAAAGAAGACTTTAGTGATGAAGATGGAATGCGTGCTGCAGAACTTGAAGGTGAGTTCGCTGAGCTTAACGGTTGGGAAGCTGAGTCAGAAGCTGCAATCCTTCTTAAAGGTTTAGGTATTGGTGAAGACCTTCATGATAAGAAAATGTCTGAGTTAACTGGTGCAGAGAAAGTAAAAGTATTACTTGCTCAAGCTTTATTCGGTCAACCTGATATTCTATTACTAGATGAGCCTACGAACCACTTGGACTTAAAAGCGATCCAATGGTTAGAAAACTTCTTAATGAACTTTGAAAATACAGTAATCGTTGTATCCCATGACCGTCACTTCTTAAATAAAGTATGTACACACATGGCTGATCTTGATTTCGGTAAAATTCAACTTTATGTTGGTAACTATGACTTCTGGTATGAGTCAAGCCAATTAGCTTTAAAATTAACGCAAGATGCTAATAAGAAAAAAGAAGAGAAAGTAAAAGAGTTACAAAACTTCATTGCACGTTTTAGCTCAAACGCATCTAAAGCGAAACAAGCAACTTCTCGTAAAAAATTATTAGATAAAATTACATTAGATGATATTAAGCCATCATCTCGTCGTTATCCATTTGTTGGCTTCACACCAGAGCGTGAAGTAGGAAATGACTTATTAACTGTTGAAGGTCTTTCTAAAACGATTGATGGTGAAAAAGTGTTAGATAATGTGTACTTCACTTTAAATAAAGGTGATAAAGTTGCATTTATCGGTCGTAACGATATTGCAATGACGACATTATTCAAAATCCTTATGGGTGAAATGGAGCCAGATAGTGGTTCATTTAAATGGGGCGTTACAACATCTCAATCGTACTTCCCAAGAGATAACTCTAAGTACTTTGAGAACAGTGACTACAACTTAGTTGAATGGTTACGTCAATTCTCTCCACAAGATGAGTCAGAAAGCTTCTTACGTGGTTTCTTAGGCCGTATGTTATTCTCAGGAGAAGAAGTTAAGAAGAACGTTTCTGTATTATCTGGAGGCGAAAAAGTTCGTTGTATGTTATCTAAAATGATGTTAAGTGGTGCAAACGTAATTACACTTGACGATCCAACGAACCACTTAGACCTTGAGTCTATCACTGCATTAAACAATGGTTTAATCGCATTTAAAGGTACAATTTTATTCACATCTCATGACCATCAGTTCGTACAAACAATTGCAAACCGCATTATCGAAGTAACGCCAAACGGTGTAATCGATAAAGAGGCTACTTACGATGAGTTCTTAGAAAATGAAGAACTTCAAAAACAAGTAGATGCAATGTACAAAGGTCAATAATAAATGATGAAAACCCTCGCTTTCGTTTTGAGAGCGAGGGTTTTTATAATCATTATTTTTATGGATTGTGAATAATTATTCAAGAATAACTTTATTAGAGGAAAGAGATTTGGATTTTGCACATAGAAGAATGGCTGAAGCATAAATAACTGAATGAAGAAATAATATATATCAAAAAATTAAATGCTATCTATTGTGAATTTCATTATATTACATTAATGTTCCAGAACTGGAGACATATTTATTTGCGAAGTAGTGAATAAAGGTTTATAGTATGTGATGTCATAATTAGTGGATGAATCTTGGGAGAAAACAGGAAATGTTACAAATTTATTTTGTTAAATAGAAACCAAGGTCAAAATGTCTAAAAAGAAATAGTTGAATAAATACTAGCTTCAAATTATAATTACTAGTATTCTTCATATAGTTAAATATATAAAATCTATTTGAAGATAAAAAATTGAATAGAGAGACAGACTTATAAAAAAATAAGCCTTGGATGATCAAAAGAGGTGGAGAAATGAAACAATTCTTATTAAAGAGCAAAAGTGTGTTAAGCAATCATTTTGGATTCTTTCTGTTTGCCGTTATTTTATTTTGGCTCAAAACATATGCAGCTTATGTAACGGAATTTAATTTAGGAATTTCAAACACAATCCAAAAATTCTTGCTGTTTTTCAACCCACTTAGTTCAGCAGTTCTATTTTTAGGACTTGCATTATTTGCAAAAGGGAAACGATCTTATATTTGGTTAATTGTTATCAACTTGTTATTGTCGATTCTTTTATACGCAAACGTCGTATACTATCGCTTTTTCAGTGACTTTATTACGTTCCCGACATTAACACAAACGAATAACTTTGGAGATTTAGGCGGTAGTATTATTGCGTTGTTACATCTTTATGATCCGCTATACTTCTTAGATACAATTATTTTAATTGTGTTAGTAGCAACGAAATTTGCAAATCCAAAACCAATTCGTGTTGCGAAACATAAATTATCTTTAGTATTTGTAGCAGGTATTTTATTATTCAGTGTTAACTTAGGACTTGCAGAATCTGACCGTCCTGAATTATTAACAAGAACATTCGATCGTAATTATATTGTGAAATATTTAGGGGCATATAACTATACAATTTATGATGGAATTCAAAGTGCGAAAGCATCAACAGAACGAGCATTAGCTGATGGAGATAATATGACAGAAGTAAGAAATTATTTGACATCAACTTACGCTAGTCCAAACCCTGAGTATTTCGGTAAAGGAAAGGGAATGAACGTAATCTATATTCATTTAGAGTCATTCCAAAACTTCTTAATTGACTATAAATTAAATGGTCAAGAAGTAACGCCGTTCTTAAACTCATTTACAAAAGATGCGAATACGCTTTACTTTGATAACTTCTTCCATCAAACAGGGCAAGGGAAAACGTCTGATGCGGAGTTTATGTTAGAGAATTCTATGTTTGGTTTACCACAAGGATCTGTATTTACAACGAAATCTCATAATACGTATCAATCAGCACCAGCTATTTTAGGGCAACAAGGATACACATCAGCAGTATTCCACGGTAACTATAAAACATTCTGGAACCGTGACGATATTTATAAATCATTTGGTTTTAATAAATTCTTTGATGCTTCATACTATGATATGAACGAAAAAGATGTAGTAAACTATGGATTAAAAGATAAACCATTCTTTAATGAATCCATTCCGTTATTAGAAACATTGAAACAACCGTTCTATACGAAGTTTATTACGTTATCGAATCACTTCCCGTATCCAATTGATAAAGAGGAAGCGACAATTGAACCAGCGAACACAGGTGACTCGTCTGTAGATACGTATTTCCAAACAGCACGTTATTTAGACGAATCTGTAAAAGGTTTCATCGATTACTTGAAACAATCTGGTTTATACGATAATTCTATTATCGTTATGTACGGAGACCATTACGGTATTTCAGATAATCATAACGCAGCAATGTCAAAAGTAATGGGTAAAGAAATTAACTCGTTTGAAAATGCACAGTTACAGCGTGTACCTTTAATCGTTCGTGTACCAGGTGTGAAAGGTGGCGTACAACATCAATACGGTGGTGAAATTGATGTTCTTCCAACTCTTTTACACTTACTTGGAACAGATACAAAAGATTATGTTCAATTTGGTTCAGATTTATTATCACCAGATCATAAACAAGTCGTTGCGTTCCGTAATGGTAACTACGTAAGTCCAACAGTTACTGCATTAAACGGCAAATACTATGATACAACGACTGGAAAACCAGTAGAATTTACAGATGAAATAAAACAAAATGAACAAATGGTTCAAAAATCGTTAAAATACTCTGACCAAGTCGTGAATGGTGACTTATTACGATTCTACACACCGGAAGGATTTACACCGGTTGATCGTTCAAAGTACAACTATAACCATCGTGATAAAAATAAAACGAAGGTAAAGACGACTGAAGATGGGGAAACGAAATAAATATTAAAAAGCGCTACTCATATGAGTGGCGCTTTTGTTTATAAATAGAACGTTGTTATTATATAGAAACATCTTTAGTCTTTTGTTTCATCTTTCCAAAGAACACTACACCAGCAATGACAATAATGATGAATGCCCATTTAATGAAAGGGTTACTTTCGAAAAATGCAGTGAACCACTTTTCATCCACAATCATTTTCGCGGCAGTATAAGCTAAAACAGCTGCTCCAATTGTAATAATGATAGGATAACGGTCGACCCATTTTAAAATTAATCTACTGCCCCAAACTACTACTGGAATTGAAACCAATAGCCCAATGATTACTAAAGAAAAGTTGCCATGCGCAGCTCCAGCAACAGCGAGGACATTATCAATGCCCATTAATGCATCAGCAATGATAATGGTTTTAATAGCAGACCAAAAACCTTCTTCTGCTTTAATATCATGATCTTTGCCTTCAGCAATTAATTTGTAAGCGATCCATATAAGAAGTACACCACCAATTAGAAGTAACCCTGGTATTTTTAACAACCAAACGACAACTAAAGTAGCGAGAGCTCTAATCGCGATTGCCCCGATAGTTCCCCATATAATTACTTTCTTTTGTTGATCTTTCGGTAATCGTCTTGCTGCTAATCCAATTACAATGGCATTATCACCGGCTAGCACTAAATCAATTACAATAATGGCAAGCAAGGCTGACAAATATTCGGCTGAAAGAAAATCCATATACACATCACTCCTTAAGAGTAATATGTGCTAAAGTGTTGATAATATAAAAAATAGGATTGAATTTGTATATTCAATCCATAATTACCATTTTTGAATTTTTTTTACCCCAAGCTTTATGATTTCGGTTTGGGTAATGAGTTGCTTCCCAGACCCAAATAGGATAGTTACCTTCGTAATGAGGCAATCTTGTTTTAGCAACGCGCACCATCCAGTCATATGAATATAAATCGTCTTGATCAATGAATTTTTTATTACCTTCTAAATAACCAACTTTCTTAAATTGCTTCCAAGCTTCTTCAGTTTGTACTGTATAAACGATCATATGGCACCTACTTATTTAAACTAGATTATAGTATAACATGTGATTTTTTTAAGTTAAATTCATGTGATTTTGAATTTTTATTAATATTAGAGAAGGGGGAGTTTGAGCGGAATATACGAGGAATAATTCTAAAACGATAAAAAGACTTGATTCCTAAATAAAGGAAATCAAGTCTTTTTCATTACATACGATTATCATGCCAGAAGTTTAATGGGAAGTGTTCGTTCTCACTATAGGCTTCTAATTCATATCCTTTTTCTTTCAGTCCTTTAATAATACCAGGTACTGCTTTTACGGATTGTGGGTGAATATCGTGCATAAGGATAACTTCTGTTGGCTTGTTAGCGCCATTTAGAACGTTTTCTACAATTTTAGCTGATGCAGCATCAACCTGCATTTTGTTATACTTCCAGTCTAAAGAATCGATTGTCCAATCCCAAACTTTTAAGCCATTCTCAACAACTTTGTTGCGAAGAGCCTCATTTAATCCTGGCATTGATCCGTAAGACGGACGAGTTAATACTGGTGATTTGCCTAAAACGCCAGCGATTAAGCCTTGATCTTCCTTCATCTCATCTACATAATGACCTTCTGTGTAAAGCTTCTTGTAGTTATGAGTCATACTGTGCATCCCAACGTAGTGGCCTTCAGCATCTTCACGTTTTACAAGATCAGGGAAAGCTTTTACATTTGAACCAATAAGGAAGAATGTTGCTTTTGCATTTTCTCTCTTTAACATATCTAAAAGCTCAGCTGTGTATTTTCCAGGACCATCATCAAATGTTAAGTAAGCTACTTTTCTAACTTGCCCATTATATTGTTTTGGAGCTTCTTTCGGTGCAAGAGATGATTGAATTTCACTTACAAGTTGAACAGATTTTGCTTCATCCTCTGTACTCGCTAGAGCAGTATGTGCTGATCCTAAGGCCGCTTCGTATGTAAATAATACCCCCGCGCAAATCAACATAGCCCTTTTCACTAAAGTTGTCATTCGAATTCCATTGTGCATAATTTTCCTTCTCTCTATAAAAGTTCTACTCTACTATATTAGCAATTATAGGGAGGTAATTGCAAAAAAACTTTTTTACAAGAGCAAAAAAGTTTGTCCAAAAGTATGCAAGATTTCAATATTTTGCTGGTTTACTAAAATGAAACAAGGATGGAATGAAAATGCATGTAGTTTGTTGCTATATATAATAAACCCAATGAGTGAGTTATACAGAGAATGCTGACGAAGAGTGTGCCTGTTGCATTAAAACGCATCTACAAAATTTCACATACCGTATTTTGAAAAATAAATATAGGAAAACCAAAAAGTAATGTAGAATATATCGTACATACATATATGAAGTCAACAGAAAAGATAAAGAGGTGGGCATATGTTACTTGAAGAAGTAATGCAGCAACTAGAGGAATACGGAACAGAACAGAATCGTAAAACGTATAAAAACCACGGAGCGAAAGAGCCACTATTCGGAGTTAGTTTTGCTAATTTAAAATTGTTAAAAAAGAAAATAAAAAAAGATCATGATTTAGCAATTTTATTATGGGAAACAAAAAATATGGATGCAATGACATTAGCAACAATGATTTTAGATCCAAAGAAAGTTACGACAGAACTGCTAAATAAATGGGTACAGGAAGTTGATTATTATTGTTTAATGGATGTTTTAATGACGGCTATTTGTACGTCGCCAATCGCGATAGAAAAAATGGAAGAATGGACAAAGTGTGATGATGAATGGATTGGAAGAGCAGGCTGGTCTTTATTAGCAAATATAGCGATGAAAAATAAAACGTTACAAGACGATTTCTTCTCTCCGTATTTAGAAGAAATTAAAGTAAATATACATAATGAAAAAAATAGAAAAAAAGAAGCGATGAATCGTGCTTTAATCGCGATAGGAATTCGTAATGAAGACTTAGAGCAAGCAGCGATTGAAATTGCACGTGAAATTGGAAAAGTACACGTTGATCACGGGGCAACGTCATGCAAAACACCAGACGCAGAGCCGTATATAAAAAAAGCGAGAGAAAGAGCTGAAAAAAAGAAAGTGAAATAAGAAAAGGGGAACGGTTATGAAAGCAATGGAAGCGGCAAAAAGCATCATTACATCACAATTTCCGGATTGTGATGTAGCTTTACTTGGAGGAAGTGTTGCAAGGGGAGAAGCGACAAAAACATCTGATTTGGACATTGTAATAGTTGATCAAAGTTTAGTGTCTTGTTATCGAGAATCTTTCTATAGTAATGGGTGGCCAGTTGAGGTATTTGTACATAATTTTGAAACGTTAAAAACCTTCTTTAAAATAGATTGTGACCGCGGAAGACCTTCGTTACCACAATTAGTTGCAGAAGGTATTGTATTAAAAGGGGAAAATGAAATTGTTGAGAAATTAAAAAGCGAAGCGAATGAGTTACTAAATAAAGGGCCAGCTAAATGGACGGAAGAAATGATGGAGCAGAAGCGTTATTTTATTACAGATACTTTGGATGATTTTATTGGTGCATCAAAAAGAGAAGAAGAGTTGTTTATCGCGAATTTATTAGCTGATTTATTACATGAATATGTATTAAGAGTAAATGGTAAATGGCTTGGAAGTTCAAAATGGTTTATAAGGGTACTTAGAAGATATGATGAACAATACGCAGATCAATTTGTAACAGCATTCGATCATTTTTATAAAACAGGAGAGAAAAGAAAATTAATTACTTTTGTAGAAAAAACGTTAGAACAGTATGGAGGAAGAATGTTCGAAGGGTTTTCTATAGGAAAGTAAAAGGGGGATAATACAATGAATATACCATTCGTTCAATTAAGAGAACTGACACTAGATGATGTAGAAGACCGATATCAATGGTCATTAGATACAAAAGTAACAAAACATTTAGTTGTACCAGATCAATATCCACCGTTCACTCGTGAAGATACAAAAAAATGGATTGAAGCATGTATAAATCGAAAAAATGGTTATGAACAAAGAGCAATCACTACAGAGAACGGCATACATATTGGATGGGTAGATCTTAAAAACTTTGATAAAACAAATAAAAATGCAGAATTGGGAATCGCGATTGGTAATAAAGAATACTGGGGTAAAGGGTATGGAATAGCAGCCCTATATAGTATGTTACATATAGCATTCTTTGAATTTGAATTAGAAAAAGTATGGCTACGTGTAGATGAAGATAATTTTCAAGCTAGAAAGAGCTATGAAAAGGCTGGTTTTGTATGCGAAGGGTTAATGAGAAATGATCGATTACGTAAAGGTCAGTTCATTCATCGCTATCGTTATAGTATGTTAAGAGAAGAATATCAATCTTTAATTAGTAGCTTATAAAAATATTATGTTAATTAAAAGGGGATAGAGAAATATGATTCGATTACTTACGAAAGAAGATGCAAAAAAATATTGGGACTTACGGTTACAAGCATTACAAGTAAACCCTGAGGCATTTGTAACAACTTATGAAGAGGCGATTCGTCAGGAAAATCCTATTAAGCGAGTGGAAAGTAATTTATCAGCTGCTACTAGTTGTACATTTGGTGCTTTTAATGAAGAGAATCAATTAGTTGGAGTTGTCACTTTACTAACAGAAGAGAAAGAGGCGTATAAACATAAAGGGCATATCGTTGCGATGTATGTAGATGCAAGCAATCGAAGAAGTGGCCTTGCACGTGAGTTAATACGTAAGGCAATTGAAAGAGCAAGAGAAATGGACTTGGAACAATTGACATTAGGTGTTGTTTCCACAAATGAGCCAGCAAAAAAGTTGTATGAATCTATGGGCTTTAAAACGTATGGGATTGAAAAAAGAGCTATAAAGATGAATGGTGTGTATAGTGATGATGAACATATGGTGTTGTTCTTGTAAGGGGGGAGTTTCATATGAAAGATCTACTTTTGCAAAGAAATATGAACCCGCAAGTTGCGATTTTGTATGCGACGGTTACGGATACATTTAAACGACTGCAAAAGTTAGTAGAAGGTACTGATGAGAAAGAACTGTCATTTAAAGGGACAGAAAATAATGAAAATAGTATTGGACAACTACTTCAACATTTAGCAGTTGTCGATTTACATTGGGTGTACCGATTAAAAGGAGAAGCAATTCCGCTCGCACTTGAAAATATATATGGACCTATGTTAAATGAAGCAGGAGAGCTGCCAAGTTTAAGAAAACAGACGTTGCAACAATTAATGCAAAATTATGAAGTTGTGCAACATATGTTTTATGAGGAATGTATGAAACTAACAGAAAATGATTTAACACGAGAAGTTTTTTATGAAAAGGGAGAAAATGCGACTATAAGGTGGGGGATATGGAACATAGCTGATCATAATCGGTACCATCAAGCTCATATTAGTCAGTTAAGAAAACTATATAGAGCTAGATACACGCGAGATGAAAAATTTGAATTTTAATTATATTTAAATTGTTGTATAGTAGTAAGAAGAAACTGAACAAGGGGTTTTATAATGAAAGCTATAGCAGTAGGGATATTGGCATCATTTTTCTTTGCCTTTACCTTCGTTTTAAACCGGGCGATGGACTTAGAAGGTGGAAGCTGGATTTGGAGTGCATCATTACGGTACTACTTTATGGTTCCGATGCTTTTACTTATTGTCATGTATAGAGGAAACTTAAAGCAACTCTTTCAATATATGAAAAACAATCCGAAAGAATGGTTAGTTTGGAGTATCGTTGGATTTGGTCTCTTCTATGCACCACTTAGTTTTGCCGGAGCTTTTGGACCTGGTTGGCTCGTTGCATCAACATGGCAAATTACAATCGTCGCAGGGATTTTATTAACACCATTTTTTGCGGTAGATCCATTACATAAAAAACTCCCGATGAAGGAATTAGTTATGTCGGGTATTATTTTATGCGGTGTTGTACTTATGCAAGTAGAACATGCTTCTTCATTAGGAATTCGTGAAACTGTTTTATGTGTCGTTCCTGTACTTATTGCAGCGTTTGCGTATCCTCTTGGAAATCGAAAAATGATGCAAGTTTGTAAAGGGGAGTTAGATGTATTCCAGCGAGTTCTCGGTATGACTTTAGCCAGTTTACCATTTTGGTTTTTACTATCTGGTTATGAAGTATCAACAGGCGGACTACCGTCAAGTAGTCAAGTTTTTCAATGTTTTATTGTAGCAGTTAGTTCTGGCTTAATCGCAACGGTATTATTCTTCTTTGCGACAGATCTTGTAAAAGATGATCCACAAAAACTAGCAACAGTGGAAGCGACTCAGTCCGGTGAGGTTTTATTTGCGCTAGTAGGAGAACTTATCTTGTTATCTGCACCAATTCCGTCATCTTTATCTTGGATTGGTATGAGCCTCGTTATTATCGGAATGATACTACATAGTTATGTAGCGGTCGTTGTGAAGAAAGAAGAAAAAATAACTGCGTGATGAGATTAGCTCTTTATATAAAGAGCTAATCTTTTTTCATAGAAAGGAATGATGATATGAATTTGCAATGTGTTAAACAAATTGAGAAAGATCCCATATTAAATGTACTACTGTATGCAGTCGGCCCAAGTGAATCTAGCAAAAAGAAAGCAGTTTTATTTTATGAAAGCAATAAAGGGACTTTGCATAAATATGAGGAAAAGGCTTGCATAGGTATTGAAATAACCGGAGCAAATAAAGCGAGAATATGCCACATAGCAGTGGTACCGCAATATCGTCATAAAGGAATAGCGGTGCAAATGATAAAGGAAATAGTAAGAATGTATCAATTGACGTATCTAGAGGCAGAGACAGACGCTGAGGCAGTAAAATTTTATAAGAAAATGGGTTTTCAGATTCAAAGTTTAGGAGAAAAATATCCGGGGATTGAAAGGTTTCATTGTTATTTGGAAAAATAGTACGAAAATATGCAAATATATATTGTGTTTAGTTTGAAAAAAGTAACATTTACATTATATAATAAAGGTATCTGGAAAAATATAGATAATGGAAATTAGGTGTATAACACATGAGAATGGATAAAAGTAAATTTATAAAAATTGCTACTTCAATAGGGGTATCATCTTTTTTATTAACTGGATGTGGTGATTATGAAGAAGATACTGCTCAACAAGAAAGTACTGCTGTTAAAACAGATGGTGCAAAACAGGGAAATGAACAAGAAACATTAAATTGCGATGATAAAACGCCTACTAATGAAAATGTAGAAAATGATGAGTTATGTAAGGAAATGAATCCATCATTTTCATCGTATCATGAAAATTCACATTTACCGATACTTCCATTCGTAGCAGGATATTTATTAGCAAGCAGAACTTCAAATATGAATTATACAGCAAAACCAAATATAATGAAGAAACCGTATGCAAATAATATTATTCCATATCGTGAGAAAGACCAAAGTAGAACTGGTGGCAGCGGTGGAGGAGGATACTACGGTGGAACTAACAGCAACAACAATAATTCTTCTAATAAAGTGGATTTAAATAAACAACAGCCAAATTCCTCAAATAAAGCGACGCCAGATACAAATACGCCAAAATCATCTACGACACAAACGCCAAAAGTGAATTCAGGTTCAAGTGGAATTGGGAACGCAAAAGCGCCAGCCGGATCATAACACGAAAGGATAATAGAATCATGTATACAGAACAAGAGCAGAAAGAGTATATGAAAGTATGGTTTTCACTAGCGGAAGAGGCTGGTCGGAATGGATTTACTTGGCCGAGTCTATTAGAAAATGAAGAATGGAATCAATATATGGCAACAGGTATGTATCGTATGCCTGTAAACACATATACTGCTATTTCGAAAGCAACAGAAGAAATTATGTACGTGTTATATAGAACGTATCAATATATTCTCAATACGGCAGAAGATTTTCAAACACTAGGATTTCCTGCTGAAACATGGGAAATTGCGAGAATGAAACACACTGGTTTGTTTTCATATTTTACGAGATTTGACTTTATCGTAAATGGTGAAGATATAAAGTTAATAGAAGTAAATTGTGATACACCAACAGGTTATTTAGAGCCATCTGTCGCAAATGAAGTGTTGTGCCGTTATCACGATGTAAATCACCCAAATCATATAGAAGAGCATATTGTGCAGGCGTGGGAACAAATTAAACATGACTATAGTATAGATCCTAGAGAAACGATTTATTTTACGAGTTATGATTGGCATGATGAAGACCATCAAACGGTTCAATTTTTAAGAAGTTATTGTTTAGATCAGTCAACGGATTATATAGGTATACAAGATATTGTCGTTGCAGATGATGGTATATATACGCAAAATGGTGAACGAATTCATTATTTATATAGACTATATCCAATTGAATATTTAGTTTCAGATGCTGATAAAAACGGGAAAAGAATTGGACTCCAGTTTTTAGATCATATTGCGCAAGGTAAAGTGAAAATCATTAATCCACCAGCTGCTTTTCTTATGCAAAATAAAAGTGTACTCGCATTAATATGGCAACTTTACGAAGAGGAAGTTTTCTTTGAGGAAGAGGAGCGAGGAATCATTCAGAACTACTTTTTACCGACATATTTTACAAATAAACCGTTTATAGAACGAAATGAATCATATGTATCTAAACCTTTATACGGCCGTGAAGGCGGAGGAGTATCTATATACGAAAATAATGAACTATTAGCTGAAGATAAAACAGAGTATTACTTTGAACAGCGGAAAATATATCAGCAATACATAGAAATGCCTGACTATACAATTGACACATGGGACGGTCCGTATACTGGTAAACTATTAATTGGTTCACACTGTATTAGCGGGAGAGCTGCTGGTTTATTTTTACGTGTAGGTGAGAAAATAACGGGAAACTTATCGATGTTTACTGGAGTTACAATTGAAGGATAAATGGAACAAAGAGCTCATCATTTTTGATGGGCTCTTTCGTTTAAATATATTGTTTTTATTGCTGTGATGTAACGCCTTCATGTTGCTTCTTTTGTTATATAAAACTAATTTATTACCATTTTTTGTGTAGATAAAAATGATTAAGTTAAAAATTAAGAAAAATATGATAATATATGTATGTAGTAGTTTAAAACAAAATGGGGGAAAAATCGTGAAAATGAATGAAATAGTGGCAAGTACGCCATTGCCAAATACAATTAAAACAATTATAAATGATTTAAGAAAATTAGGATTAGAAAAAGGAATGACAGTTATTGTACATTCTTCGTTAAGTTCCATAGGCTGGGTATCTGGAGGCGCAGTTGCAGTAGTAGAGGCGTTAATGAATGTTATTACAGAAGAGGGAACGATCATTATGCCAACTCAATCTTCGGATTTATCTGATCCGAAACATTGGTCAAGACCACCTGTACCTGAAGAATGGTGGCAAATTATTCGGGATAACGTCCCAGCATTTGAGCCACATATAACGCCAACAAGGGCAATGGGAAAAGTAGTTGAATGTTTTCGTACATATCCGAATGTAGTACGTAGTAACCATCCATTAGGAAGTTTTGCTGCATGGGGAAGACATGCAGAAGAAATAACGATGAATCAGTCACTATCAATGAGTTTAGGAGAAGAATCTCCATTAAGAAAAATATACGATTTAGACGGATACATATTATTAATTGGTGTTGGATATGATTCCAATACTTCTGTACATTTATCAGAAGTACGTTCTGGTGCGTGTGAGTTAATAAAAGTAGGGGCACCCATTATAGAAAATGGTGAAAGAGTGTGGAAAGAATTTGTTGATATGGATTACGATTCTGACAAATTTGTAGAAATTGGTGTGGAATTTGAGCAAAAGGGAACTGTGAAAATAGGGAAAATAGGAAACGCAAAGTGCCGTCTTATGAAACAACGTGATATAGTTGATTTTGGAACAGAATGGTTTCGTAAGAAAAATTAGTAAGGGATGGTTACAATGAAGGGGAAAAAGGTATTAATTACAAGCGGTGGTTGTTTAGAAAAATGGGATCAAGTTCGTGGTCATACGAATATGGCAAAAGGAACAATTGGAAGAACAATCGCCGAAGAACTTATAAGTAAAGGGGCCTATGTTATATATTTACATGGTTATTTTGCGGAGAAACCGAATGATATAAACAATCAATTAGAATTACACCCATTTGAAGGAATTGTTGATTTACAAGATAAAATGAAGAGTATAATTACGCACGAAAAGGTCGATGCAGTCATTATGGCAGCGGCTGGATCTGATTGGATTGTGGACAAGATTTGTGATCAAGAGGGCAATGTTCTTGATATGAATGGAAAAATCTCAAGTGATATAGCGCCAATTATACATTTTCAAAAGGCACCGAAAGTATTAAAACAAATAAAAGAGTGGGATCCAGAAACTGTACTCGTTGGCTTTAAACTTGAAAGTGACGTAAATAAAGAAGAACTGTTTGAAAGAGCGAAAAATAGAATGGAAGAAGCGAAGGCGAGTGTAATGATTGCAAATTCACCACATTCTTTATATTCGCGCGGAGCAATGCACTACGTAATTGGACAAGACGGTAAAGGGCAGTTCTGTAATGGAAAAGATGAAACAGCGAAAGAAATTGTCAAAAGGTTAGAAGTACTATGTAATCGCGTTACTGCTTCATAATTTTAAGTATTTGGATAAGAGTGAATCCGCATAGTATATATTGGTAAGCGAAACTTTAATTTATGGGAATTTTACTTTTGCACAAACGTTAACCATTCAATATGGATACATAGAATAATTGGTGAGGAGTGAATTCTATGGAACATTTATTAAAGCAAGCTATTAAACTCCGGAAAGAAAAGAAATATGCGCAGTCTAAAGAGATACTCATCGGATTAACAAACTTTACGAGGGATGCAGAAGTACTTTATCAATGTGCCTGGATACATGATGTAATGGGTCTTGAAACAGAAGCTATGCCGTATTATGAACAGGCAATTGCAAACGGTCTTGAAGGGGAGTCACTTTGCGGCGCATATATCGGTCTTGGTAGTACATATCGTTGTATAGGCGAGTATGATAAAGCAATTACTGTTTTAGAAACAGGTTTGCAGCAGTTTCCAGATAATGATGTGATGAAAGTATTTTTGTCATTAGCGAAATATAACGTAAACGATCATGAATCCGCGATGAAATTATTACTTGAAACAGTCGTAAAAGTAGAAGAAGTTAAAGAGTTTGAACGGGCTATTTCATTTTATAAAGACCATTTAAACGAGGTTTTTAAATAGAGGAGTGAAAGTATGAGTGTCACACTTTCGCGAAGGCGAAAAGGTATATGGATTGGACTCGTATCTTTAATCTTATTATCAAACTATTTATTGTATGCTCTTCCGATTGTACCAGCTACTCCGAAAGAAGTTGTTCTTGGGTCATTATTAGATTGTATGTTTGTAATTCCGGTCATTACGTATTTCTTTATTATTCGAAAAAGATACTCGTTAACGTATATATTCCCTGTCGTAATAGCTGGTTATATATTTGCAAGATTTATTATTCCAAGCGACTATTTACAAGCTTTTTCATACGTTTCTTATATTATAGTTGCAGGAGAAATTGCTTTTGTATGTGTAGAGTCATTCCTTCTATATAAAATTGTTAGAAAGCTTCCTAACATAATAAAAAAATATAAAGAATATAAAAGTGAGTATTCTTCATTTTCTTATGCAATTGATGCTGCGTTTGACGCTGCTATGAAAAGAAATAAATTAGTAGATATTATTGTAACAGAGTGTAAGTTAATCTATTATGCATTTTTATCGTGGCGTGAAAAAGTACCAGAAGGTGAATACGTATACTCATATCACAAAAAGACTGGCGCAATAGGTGTATATATTATGATCATCCATGCGACCTTAATAGAAAGTATCGGCTTTCATTATTTGTTTCATCAATGGAATCCAGTTGTAGCATGGGTGTTACTTATTTTAAACGTATATGCAATGTTTTATTTTTTAGCTGAAATACAAGCAATGCGTAAAAATCCAATTATTGTTACAGAAAAAAAGATAATCATTCAAATCGGATTAGGAAAGAAAATTATTATACCTTTTACACAAATTGATAAGATTACGTTCTATAAAGGAGAACTTTTAAAGAAAGAGAAAGAGGTTCTTGACGCAACGGTGATGGAATTTATAAAGGAACCTCCAACATTTGAAATTATACTTAAAGAGCCGGCGAAAGTACAATTGTTATATGGGTTTTCTAAAACAGTAAGTCGTGTTCACTTAAATGTTGATGAGGAACGGAATTTTTATGATGTGATGACGGAGAAATTGAACCATGAATAATGCTACTAATTTTCATCGTACGTTTGGTGTGTATGGCATTTGTATCGAAAACAATAACATATTAGTAATAGATAAAATTAAAGGTCCATATAAGAACAGATATGATCTACCTGGAGGGAGCTTAAATGAAGAGGAGTCGTTGTTATCGGCACTCCATAGGGAATGTAAAGAAGAAACTGGATTAGAAGTAAAGGTTATAAAGCAAGTAGGTACGGTTGATTTTCAATACCCTTCAAAGTTTAAAGATTATACACATGTACACCATATTGCAGTTTTGTATGATGTTGAAAAGAGTGCAGGGAAAATCATAGTACCAAAACAATTTGAAGGTCAAGATTCTTTAGGAGCGAGATGGGTTTCTATAGAAAGCATTACAGAAGACAATTCATCTCCACTTGTATGTAGTGCAGTAGAATGGCTGAAAACAAATGAGCTTCCATTAGAAGTGAAAAAATATGAAGTATGGACAGTGAAAAACTCCTTCTAAAATAAGAAGGAGTTTTATTGTGTACTTGGAGACCAAATACTTCTTTATGACTATATAAACCGATATAATAAAGCTAGAAATAGCATAAGGGGAAACAAAGAATGAATAAATTACTAACATCCAAAAGTGAAATTATAGAAAGAAAAATACGATATGACTCGACAACAGTAGAACACACTTGTTTATTACTTGAAAAGCAGTTGCGAAGTATCGTGTTATTTCATGAGGTTCAGTATTCATTTACGATGAATACACATGATTCAAGTTTAACAATCCCGAAAGGCAGTTACACCATTGCATACTACTGGGAGGATCGTCCGTACAATTTATACATATGGAGAGATAAGGATGGAATGTATGTAGGCTCTTATTTTAATGTTGTAAAAAATACGCAAATAACAGATGAACTAGTGTCATTTGAAGATTTAATTATTGATATTTTGGTACTTCCAAGTGGAGAATATTTTATTTTAGATGAGGATGAGTTGCCTGAGTCTTTAGAGGAGTTTGAGGATGGTTATGTGAATGAAGCTCTTAATGTATTAGAGGAAATAATTCAAAAGACCCTTCCTCAAATGATTGTAGAAACAGAAAGAGTGAGGTTAAACTAAAGTGTAATCGATTTGAAAATAGAATACGTGTTTAATGAAATTGAGTAGTCTCAAGTTATATAATCTAACTTTTTTGATAAGTCTAAGGTTAGATGTATATTTCTTGGGATTACTCTTTTTTGTAGAAATTAATGTTGACTGAATATAGTTCAGTCATTTATGATTGAATCAGATTCAGTCGAGGACAAAATTAGTAGGAGATGACCTATGAAAAGAATATCAAAAGAACCAGATATAAGACGACAAGAGTTAATGGATATTGGCTTTGAACTATATATGAAAAATGGTATGAAAGGATTTGGCATAAAAGATGTTGTGAATCATGCAGGTGTAGCAACAGGCTTATTTTATTATTACTTCAAGTCTAAAGATAACTTTGTTGATGAAGTTTTAAATGATTTTATTGTGAAAAATATGGAGTTAATCGAAGAAGTACTAATTTCAAATGAACGGTCTGTCATGCAAAAGATGGAAGATTCTCTAAATATATTTTGGACATTTATTGAAAAATTAGCGCCTTATAAAAATGTGAGTTCTTTTCAGACAGAACAACATTTTCAACTGGAACAGAAATTATTCACGCGAATGCAGCCATTAATTCGACAAGTGATTGAAGAAGGGATGAAAACGGGGATTTTTAATACTGATAACTCATTACTAGCTTCAGGTTTTATTTTATACGGTCTTAGCAGTGTTGCTCATTCAGAGGTGAATTTGAATTTAGATACGAAGCAAGAAATGGTTAATTTAGTATTAAATACACTACGATATGATCAAAGAGAAGGAGAATGTATATGAAGATTATGATCGATGGAAACAATATTTCGAATGAACAACTTACAAAATGGAAAAGAGAACGTATTAAAAAAGTTTTAAATACATTAGGACATAAAGAGCAAGGATTAAATGATACAGACGTTATGATAAAAAAACTAACGGAACTAAAATTAAATTATTCATACGATGAAATGTATGATAAGTTGAAGTCTAAACTTAAATTAAGTGAAATGGGTATGCGTATCGCTACAGTTTTATCTGGTAATAGACGGAAATTTTCAAAAACAAGTATTTATTTAGATGGGATTACAGCAGAAGAAGCGATAAATGGGATTGACAGTTTTATGCTTGAACAATCACGTGAAAATAATCAGGTGAACTTGTCAGCTTGTCCTGATCACTATGTACTAAGACCGTTTGGGGAAAATGAATTAGAAGTTATCGAAACAACTGGTAATTCTCCATTTCCAGTTCAATTTTTTATTGTTTTTGGTGACGAAACGGGATTGAAGACACCTAGAGATAAGTCTTATCAATACCAATCAACAGGTGTTGCACGTATGAAAGATGGTACTACTATTGGTGGAGTTCGACATCAATTCAAAGATACAGATACTGGTATAGAAGTAAGTCTAGTTGTAGAGTTTCCAGCACTTTGTCCTAATAGCCTTATTAAATCGCACCAAATGCATTTGGCATGTGAGTTTTCTTATTGGTTACAGTGGATTAAGAACCATAAAAAATAAATAACAATAAGGATGTTCAAACGAACCATATGTATTTTTTAACAAAACCTAGTTGACTTATCGGAAATATTTGTATAATATGTACTTAATTCTATTACGTATTGCTGATTGGAGAAACCAAAGGCATTTTATCTATTGATAAAATGCCTTTGGTTTTTTTATTGCATAAATACTGAATCGGTTCATTTAGATGAATCATTTCAAGGAGGCGAAGAAGTGACTGTTTCAATTGATGGAGTATCAAAATATTTTTCGAAACAAACTCGTACTGTTCAAGTATTAGAGAATATTAATTTTCAATTAGAGAAAGGGGATTTTGTTACAGTAATTGGTCCGAGTGGCTGCGGAAAAAGTACACTATTAAAAATTATTGCAGGCTTAGACAGCGATTTTGAAGGAGAAATCATTATTGACGGAGAGCGTATAACAAAACCGAGTAAGAAGCAAGGATTTATATTTCAAGAGCATCGATTGTTTCCGTGGCTTACAGTGGAAGAAAATATTGCGGCTGATTTGTCATTAAAAGATAAGTATGTGAAGGATAAGGTAAAGGAATGGGTTGAAATTGTTCGACTAGATGGTTTTGAAAAATCATATCCGAAAGAAATATCAGGCGGGATGTCACAACGTGTTGCGATTGCAAGAGCGTTGCTAAGAGATCCAAATGTATTGTTACTTGATGAGCCATTTGGAGCACTGGATGCATTTACCCGAAGTCATTTGCAAGAAGTACTGCTCAACATTTGGGAACAAAAAAAGACGACAATGATATTTGTTACACATGATATAGACGAAGCAATATATCTTTCAAACAGAATTGTCATCATGAGTGCAAAGCCTGGAAAAATACATAAAGTGATTGAAAATAATTTACCTTATCCGCGTAGTAAAACTTCGGAGTCATTCCAAGAAATTCGAAAGAAAGTATTACAGCAGTTTGAGTATGGAGAATTGATTCAAACAAGTTTATAGGGAGAGGGTGAGTATTTATGTATAAAAAATTTAAAGTTCTTTCTTTTGCATTAGCTATTTCTTTATTTTTATTCGGATGTGAGAAAAGTACAGCAAGTAGTAAGAAGGAAGATGTAACAGTACAAATTGGTATTCAGCAAGGATTAAGTCCACTATTACTCGCACAGAAAAAGGGATGGTTTGAAGAGGAGTTTAAAAAACAAGGAGTTAAGGTGAAATGGACAGAATTCCAAAGCGGACCTCCTTATTTTGAGGCAATCGCATCAAATCGATTAGACTTTGGTGAAGTTGGCAATTCTCCAGTTATTTCCGCGCAAGCAGCAGGTATTGAATTTACCGAAATTGCTAATACAAGTTATGCGAGAAAAGGAACAGGGATTCTTGTACAAAAAGATAGCAAGATTACGAGTGTAAAAGATTTAAAAGGTAAAAAAATCGCAGTAGCAAAAGGAAGTAGCGCATTTAATTTATTGTATCGAGCGCTTGATAAAGAAGGTATCAATGCGAAAGATGTAAATGTCATTCAGTTACAACCAGATGAAGCGCAGCCAGCATTTGAATCAGGATCAGTAGATGCATGGGCAATTTGGGATCCTTTCATATCGTTACATACGGTAAATAAAGGAGCGAAGGTGATTACAGATGGTGAACAATTAAATGTATCTTCTCCAGAGTTTTTAATTGCGAGAACAAAATTTGCGAAAGAGCATCCAGAATTAGTGGAGAAATTCCTTAAAGTATATGAAAAAGCACGTGTATGGCAAGATGAAAACTTGGATGAAGCAATAAAAATATATACTTCTGCAAAGAAAATAGATGCAGATATTGTAAAAGAAGTGTTTAATCACGACAAACCCATCTTAGTTCCGGTAACGAAAGAAATAGTTGCAGAACAGCAACAGACAGCAGATTTTCAATATAAGCTTGGTTCTATAAAGAAAGAAATTAAGACAGATAAAGTTGTAGATAATTCTTTCGTAGAAAAAGCGTTAAAGGCGAAGTGAAAAGAGGTTGTATAAATTGGAGAATACGAAAGCGGTTATTAAAAGGGCGAGTATAACGATTGAGAAAAACAATGTAAAGAAAGTACAGAAGACGAATATCAAATTTTTGATAAGGGCAACTACTATACCGATTATTATATTAATAATTTGGCAATTGGCCGGCGTATTCGGTCTAGTTTCTAAAACAGTTTTACCAACGCCGCTAGATATATTTTTAGCTTTTCAAGAACTTATAAAAACAGGAGAGTTATTCGGTCATTTAAGTATTAGTGTATTCAGGGCTGCGGCTGGTTTCTTTATTGGCGGGAGTTTAGGGATTATTTTAGGAACAATTGTTGGATTTTCAACGAGAAGTGAGCAATATTTAGATCCGTCAGTACAAATGTTAAGAACTGTGCCTCACTTAGCTGTTGCACCGCTTTTCGTATTATGGTTCGGTTTTGGGGAAACATCAAAAGTGTTATTAATTGCAGATGGTGCATTTTTTCCTTTATACGTAAACGCGTTTCTAGGAATACGAGGTGTAGATTCAAAGTTATTTGATGTTGCGAGAGTGTTAGAGTTTAGTAAAAGAAAATTAATTACAAAATTAATTTTACCTGCCGCATTACCTAACCTTTTACTAGGAGCAAGATTATCATTAGGAGTTGCATGGGTGAGTTTAGTAGTCGCAGAACTTATGGGATCTACAGAAGGTATTGGCTATATGATAATGGATGCAAGGCAATTTTCAAATACAGATATCGTATTTGTTGGTATTATCATCTTTGCATTCGTTGGGAAGTTTTCGGATTCACTCGTACGTTTACTAGAAGTGAAGTTTTTAAGATGGCGAGATAATTTTAAAGGTGAGATAGGAAATTAACATATAAATTATTAGGGGTAATTTATATAGAGTAGTTTAGTGTACGTTTCAAAATAAATAAGGGGTGTGTAAAGGTATGGAATTATTATGGTTTATTCCGGCGTATGGAGATGGACGATATTTAGGAACGACAAAACGAGGAAGAGCAGCTGAGTATGGTTATTATAAACAAGTTGCACAGGCAGCTGATTATTTAGGATATACAGGTGTGTTACTTCCAACTGGCCAAGGTTGTGAAGATCCATGGGTATTAGCATCGGCACTTGCAGCTGAGACAGAAAAGCTAAAATTTTTAGTAGCAGTTAGACCGGGACTAATGTCACCGACAGTTGCAGCGAGGATGGCTTCTACATTTGATAGAATTTCAGACGGGAGGTTACTTATTAATGTAGTAGCTGGAGGGGATCCAGTTGAATTACAAGGAGATGGATTATATCTTGAACATGATGAAAGGTATGAAGCAGCTGATGAATTCTTAAAAGTTTGGAAATCGACTTTGCAAGGTGAGACCATTTCACTAGAAGGAAAACATATTAAAGTTACAGATAGTAAAGTTGTGTTCCCACCAGTTCAAACGCCATACCCTCCTATATATTTTGGAGGATCATCCACTGCTGGAAAGGAAGTTGCAGCAGAACATAGTGATGTATATTTAACGTGGGGAGAGCCGCCAGAGCAAGTGAAGGAGAAAATAGAGGAAGTAAGAAAACTGGCAGAAGAGAAGGGGCGTTCAGTACGATTTGGCATCAGGTTACACGTAATTGTAAGAGAAACAGAAGAAGAAGCGTGGGAAGAGGCAGAACGTTTAATTCAATATGTAGATAATGAGACAATTGAGCTTGCTCAAAAGACATTTGCAAGGTACGATTCAGTTGGTCAAAAACGAATGACACATTTAAATAAAGGAACAAGAGAGTCGTTAGAGATAAGTCCAAACTTATGGGCTGGTATAGGACTTGTAAGAGGTGGTGCAGGTACTGCACTTGTAGGAGATCCGCATACAGTAGCAGATAGAATAAAAGAATATGAAGCGTTAGGAATTGATACATTTGTATTATCGGGATATCCTCATTTAGAAGAGGCATATGAAGTGGCAGAACTGTTATTTCCTTTATTGAAGGAAGATAAGAAGCAAGAAAATAAAATTGTTGGTGAAATGATAGCTGATGCATATGCATTAAAAAAATAGTGAGAAAAAACCCGCAAGTAAATCACTTGCGGGTTTTCATCGTAAACTATCAGAAAATATGGTAAAATTAAATAGTAACTTAAGGTACGGTTGGTTGTTCAATTATCACTTCTCTAAGTAGGAGGGGGGTGATAATAAGTGAGTGAAATAGCGTTGTTACTGCAAGGTGGACTGTTTCTCGTTGCATTGTTAACATTCGTCGTCGTTTTAATAGACAAGCTCAAAAAATAACAACCCACCTATGCCAATAGAATGTGGGTTGTTTTGTTTGTAAGAAACAAATAGGATAAATGAACAATCCAATCTGCTAAGTTACGTGGACTAGTGTGTAGCCGCACACTAGTCTTTTTTATTTATATACAATTTATAATTGGTTTATGTGATTGTATTGTTCTTTTCATACTTATTATAACACAGTGTCTTTTCATCAAGAAAGGAGACCGTATGTTCTGTTTCTAATTAAATAGAAGGTGTGTTTTCTTTGAAGAGCCCGTCCATATACTGTTTTAAAGTTTGGACGTAAAATTCTTGCTTATTTACATTATTTACGCCGACAATTGGTGATGGAAGTTCATATCTCTTTTCGGATAAATGAACGACAACGTCAAAAATATCAAATAGACGAATGAAACAGAACAGGCCATCTTTATCACTTAATAAAATAAAGTAATGGTTTTCACTATTTGTATTTAATGTATTCCATAAAGAACTTTTGCTTAAATCACGAACAATGCTCTTTTCTTTTAATTCCATGAAGTCGGCATTCGATAGGATGCTAGAAATATCAATCGCATCTGGATCTTCAAAATAGCCATCGACTGCTTGTACAGCGAAAGTATAAGCCATTTTTAATACACTCATTTTATACTTACGGTTATCTAAAAGTAATTCACGTTGAATAGAGCTAGCTACTTTCGTTACACGTTCTTCTTTCCAAATTTCATTATGTAGTGAAATATCGTGCTTTTTACATAGTTTCATAATTAATGCATTGGAATAAAGTATTTCGTCACTTACTTCAACAACATCCGTCTCAGCCGCTGCAAGTTCCTCACCATGCTCATTCGTATAGAGCGGGGAGTCAATCTGTTTTTTCATGTGTTCGATCTTAAACTGACTTAATTTATGCCGGATTAAGGGGCGATCAATATTTGTTGTCATTTGTTCATAACAAGTATCACAAATTGAGTTTGTGAAATAATATCCACATAATATTTCTGGGATGACATATTGTTCACTAAGTTCTTTCGTATCTTTTCTGCAAATGATGCATTGTGTCATTTTTATCACCTTTACCTGCAAATTTGTATGTAATCTCATTGTAGTGTATTTATTGGTATTTTGGAATATTGTAAAGGAAAATATTATGTGAAATTGTTACTTATTTTGGTACAATGAAGAGAAGTGTTAGTTTAAAGGAGGACGTTTTTTTGAAATCGAAAGTGCACTTTTGGACATTAGAAGTGCTAATGGTTGTAGCGATCATATTTATTTGCACAAAAATATCGTTTCTATTTCAACCGATTGGTATCTTCATATCAACGCTGTTTTTCCCAATCTTAATCGCGTTATTTTTATACTTCATATTTAATCCGGTGTTAGTCTTTTTAGAGGAGAAAAAAGTACCTAGAAATTTAGCGATTTTACTGTTATATCTTTTTATCATAACATTAACTGCGGTTGGCGTTGGGGTAGTTGTTCCAACGATCTCACAACAGCTAATGGATTTAGTGAAAAATATGCCAGGCTATATAAAAGAGGGAAAACTATACATACAAGATTTATCCCATCATAGATTGTTTGAATGGTTATCTACACAAAACTATGTTTCCATTGAAACAATTGAAAAAAATGCAATTGAATACTTAAAGGATATACCAAACACAATTACGTCGAGTGCAACGGCTTTATTTGGTATCATAACGAACGTTGCATTAGTTATTTTTACAGTACCGTTCATTTTATTTTATATGTTTAAAGATGGACATGCGTTTCCAGGAAAAGCAGTAAGTTTATTACCAGAGTCATACCGTGAAGAAGGGCTTCGTATCATTAAGGAAACGAACGAAACATTATCTGCATATATTCAAGGGCAAGCACTCGTTTGTATATTTGTAGGTGCTTTTACTTTTATCGGTTATTTAATTATCGATTTACCGTACGCTTTTGTTTTAGGAATTATAGCTGCATTTACAAATATCATTCCTAACTTAGGTCCATTTATCGGTGCAGCACCAGCTGTTATTGTAGGTCTGTTCGTATCTCCGATGCAAGCGTTGTACGTAATTATTATCGTAACAATTGTACAACAGTTTGAAAGTAACATTATTTCACCGCGTATTATGAGTTCAAAATTAAATATCCATCCGTTAACAATTATTATTTTAATTTTAGGGGTAGGTAACTTTGCGGGAATTATCGGAATGATCTTGGCAGTGCCAGTGTATGCAGTAACGAAAACAGTTGTATCGAACTTAGTGAGATTGTTTAAGACGAAACGAAGTAATCGAAAATAGTATATGTTGAGAAAGATACACCGCTTTTTAAGTGGTGTATCTTTTGTTTATTAATCAAAGTTAAAAATTGTACAAGTGCAATTTTATTGTAGATTTATTACATATCAAATATAACGTTAAAGTTGTATGATATAGCTCCAATAAAACTATGTGGAATCCCTCTGAACTATCCAAATCATTTCCTTACAACGTGCTATCAACATCATAATCGACTCCTTTCAAGTTTTATATTTTTAAAGGATTATAGGTGAGAGTAGTATTTGCTTCTACGATCTCGAATTTCGTCCATAATCTTTTTGTATTGTTGCTCTTGTTTTAATTCATCTTCAGAAAAGATTTCTTTCTGGATTGTAATTGTTAAAAAGAAAAGGTGAAACTTCATGATACATTCCTCCTTTCGAAAGGAATTATAGATGGCTACAGTAGTGACTTTGACGTTCTTTTACATCTTCCATAGCTTTATTAATTTGATGGTCATGCAATATCTCACTGTCCGAGAACTTAGTTTTTTGAATCGTGATAGTTAAAAAGAATACTTTAAATTTCATTAGATAAAACCCCTTTATAAGTTTATTAGAAAAGACGGCTGTAATAAGAAGCTTGACGTTCTTTTACTTCGTCCATAATAGTTTGAATGTGTTGCTCACGTAAAATTTCGTTGTGAGAAAGTTTACGTTTTTGAATGGTGATAGTTAAAAAGAATGCTTTAAATTTCATTAGATAAAACCCCTTTATAAGTTTATTAGAAAAGACGGCTGTAATAAGAAGCTTGACGCTCTTTTACTTCGTCCATAATGGATTGAATGTGTTGCTCACGTAAAATTTCGTTGTGAGAAAGTTTACGTTTTTGAATGGTGATAGTTAAAAAGAATGCTTTAAATTTCATGAAGGTAGTTCTCCTTAAAAATATATTTTTAATACATATGCGTATAATATGAACTTTTAATGTCAGTCATTTTATCAGTCAGCTGTTTTATTTGTTGTTTACGATGGATCTCAGCTTCAGTTAAAGTGTTTTTCTGAAGTACAGTCGTAAAAAAGAAAATATGAAAAGTCATAAATGAATTCCTCCTTTCGAAAAGGAATTACATGTGATCACAATAAAGTGCTTGGCGCTCCTTAACATCATTCATAGCTTTTTCTATTTGCTCATTATGAAACATTTTATCTTTAGAAATTTTATTTCTTTGAATCGTAATACTTAAAAACAATACGCTAATAGTCATCGAATGTTGCTCCTTTCTTTAAAAAATAATATAAGAGACTAAAAAATCGCACAAAAAAGCCACAGGAAGATATAGTTCTCCTATGGCCAGGCGTGAAAAAGCCACAGGAAAGTATACGACCTCCTGTGGCGAATTTATGAATTAATCGAAATAATGTACGATTTTCAATTCTCCATTAGGGTGGTCGAATTCATATTTAATTGTCCAGAAAACACAGGTGCAGTTAACACTAAAGTTAAAGCATGTAATTGTAATTTCATCATTTCCTTCGACCTCCTTTTAGAATATTTTTCTTACGTTAGTAAGTATATACAATTAATGGATAATTGTAAACATAAAAAATGAAAATTTTAAATTTTGATTAAAATGCGTATATTTTAAAGGGTTTTGAGAAGGTGTATTGTAATTAACGAAATATCGATAAAAATGGGGGATGCTAAATGAAATATATGCATCGTAATGTAGTTGTTATGCTAACAATTTTTTTATTTATTACTGCTTGTTCTAGAGGAGAAAGGATAAAAGAAATATCCGATGTTGAACCTGGTGATTTTAAGAAATATGCGGGGACATACGTTGGGAATAACTCAGATGTAGTTGCAATTGTTAATCATTTACCCGGTGGTGAAACATTTCAAAGTGTAAGTTTAGAGAATGAAAGTATAAAGGTGAACTATGGTGCAAAAGGGAATGAACCCCTTACAGAAGATATGGTTGCGACGTATTGGTTTGATAGTAAAGATACGATGAAGAAGAATTTTCTCTTTAACGCTATTTATCTTGCAGTTTTAGTACCAAATGCAAAAAGTTATGAGTTTCAAGTAGAAAATAAAAAGTTTACGATAAAAAGGGAAGAAATACTATCAATCTTGCATGAAAAATTTGATGATTTTCCAAAAGAAGATGATATATGGGATAAAAAGAAAGTAGTAAAGTTTCTTAATGATAATAACGAAAAAATTGATCGGCTGGTGAATGATAAAGATTTCCGAAAATCTTTATTTGTTAAATATCCAGTAAAGTTGTTAAAATAATTGGAGGGACAAAGATGGAGTTAGTATACAAAATTTCTTATTATAGAATGCAGGATTATTATTTACCTAAGTTAGTACAGGTAATTCAGTTTGTTAGTGAAGATAATTTATGGAAACAAGGGGAGTCTGTTAATTCAATTGGTGGAATCGTACTGCATATTTGTGAACATATACTGAGAAATACTAGTCGTTATAAAGATCCAAATATAGTTTTCGAAAAGGGAATCGAGGAGTATTTTCCAACAAAACGACAACGTACTGAAGTTTTGACAAAAACTGTTGAAGAAATATTTGATGAGTGGGGAAAAGCATTTATACAAGCTTTTGCAGAAAAAGGGCATATTGATCTACATAGTTTATTACATTTAGTGGAGCACACAAGTTATCATTTAGGGCAAATAGTAGATCGTACAAAATCAATAAAAGGACAACAATTTAACTTTTGTCAAAATGGTATAAATGAAAAGAATTTGAGGACAAGAGTTGAAACTTCGAATTTTTAGAAAGAGAATCATTCCTAAATGAATGATTCTCTTTTTTTGTAAAAGGAATTTATGGAAATAAATATGTTTATGTGGTATGGTTAATTACATAAGTAATGAACCTAAGAACCTAAGGTGGTGAAATTGTGAAACCTACTCTGGAGCAAAATAAATTAATATACTTACAAATTGCAGAAACGATTGAATCTGATATTTTAAAAGACATATTGCTTGAAGAAGAACAAGTTCCATCAACAAATCAATTTGCAAAGATGCTACAAATAAATCCAGCTACTGCAGCTAAAGGGGTAAACGTATTAGTGGATGAAGGGATTTTATATAAAAAGAGAGGGATCGGGATGTTTGTTGCAAAGGGAGCGAAAGAAGTCGTACTTAAAAAAAGACAAAATACTTTTATGACCGAATACTTACCTAAAGTATGGGAAGAAGCAAAAGTATTAGAAATATCAAAAGATGAATTGATGGATATGATTCAAAAAATTACGAAGGAGGGGAAAGAGGAATGATTGCACTTGAAACGAAAGATGTAACGAAAAAATATAAAAAGAATGTAGCGGTAAATGAAGTAACGATTTCATTGGAAGAGCACAAAATATATGGTTTGCTCGGTAGAAACGGTGCAGGAAAAACGACACTATTAAATTTACTTGCAGGCCAAATTACTTCAAGTAGTGGTAGCATATCAATATTTGGTGAAAATGTTTTTGAAAATAGTAAAGCAATGCAAAATATTTGTTTTGTTAGAGTGAAAGAAGAAGCACATTTCAGTTATAAAGTAAAAGATATTTTTAAGATGTGCAGCATGTTTTATAAAAACTGGGATGGAAAGTATGCTGAAGAACTCGCTAATAAATTTCAGCTTAATATGAAAGTGAAATATCATAAGCTATCACACGGTATGCAAACAGTTGTTGGAATTATTCAAGGATTAGCAAGCAGGGCACCAATTACTATTTTTGATGAACCAACTACAGGTTTAGACGCAGCACATCGTGAATTATTTTATAGTCTACTCCTAGAAGATTACGGTGAGTATCCACGAACTATTATATTATCAACACATCTAGTAGAAGAAGTAACCCATGTGATTGAAGATGTGATCATCATAAAAGAAGGAAGATTAGTTGTTCAATCATTGGTGGAAGATTTATTACAACAAGTTCAGATTATTTCAGGGCAAAAGGATAAAGTGGACGAGTTCTTGATCGATAAAAAAGTATTAAATCGAGAAGTTTATGGAAATAAGGGTATTGCTGTTATATGGGAAGAATTGTCTAATGAAGATTATGACTCTATTGAAAAATTAGGATTAGTAGTTGATGGAATAACATTACAAAAATTATTTATTCACATAACTGGTGGTGAAGTGAAATGACGATATTAATGAAGCAGTTAAAGTTACATATTAATTTTCATTATAAAGCAATTTTAATATTTTGGATTGTAGCCTTATTAATAAAAGGGGCTTTAAATGCTGCTCATTTAAATGGAGCGAACATTGGTTATTTACCCGAAATTATAAATAATCCTTCAATAGCAATTATGTTATTTATAGTAGGGAGTGTTTTCATCATACAAGATGAGCTATTTCGTTTAGCAGTTTCATTCGGTGTAACGAGAATACAATATTTTATCGGGGCAATTTGTTATATCGTATTGCAATCTGCATTATTTTCATTTCTTCAAGTTATGCTGTTACAAGATATAAAATATAATTTAGTAAATGTTAGTTTTGGAGAGCAATCGGTACAACAATTTATTTTGCACTTTTTATTTTATGTTACAACAGCATGTTTCTTTCAAGTGGTAGTAGTTTTTAAACAACGATTTCAGTGGATCGGTCTTATGATTGGTGGGACCCTTTTCTTATCAACAAATAGTGTACTTTATGGAGAAGCAGGGGTAACCGGTTTATTATTTACGAGTGATGGATCTTTAGTAGATATACCGTATTTTATTGTTATTTCAATTGGATTAACTGTTCTTTATATCATAACTAGTAGTATATTTATTCGTAAAGTATCATTCGAAAAAACGATTTGAAATATTATTAGATTACTATAGAGAGAAGGATAGTAAATGGGAGACACATCTTCACTCATTACAGTCTTTTTAGGGATTGCACTATTAATATTCTGGCGTCGTTATCGCTCCATGCATAAGCCAATAAAGGGATCAGGAAAACGTATGTTATGGCCATTATTATTTTTAACACCAGGGATTATATGGTTTTTTGGTCCCGTACATCCAGCTATATTACAAGTAGTTATAGCGGTATTCATTGGGGTACTTTTCGCTGTGCCGCTTATAGTATTAACAAATTATGAACGAAGAGATGATGGGAATATTTATACGAAAAAAAGTGTTGCCTTTTTAATTACTTTTATTGCACTTATCGTTTTAAGGTATGGTTCAAGGAAATATATTGCTAATTTAGATCAACAAACGATAGGTTTATTATTTTACGTCGTTGCAGTATCGTATATTATTCCTTGGAGAATTGCTTGTTATATAAAGTTTAGGAAAGTTTTGCGTGGGACTAGTAATCATGCTAAATAAAAACTTCTCGTTTGAGAAGTTTTTATTTTTACATGTAAGCAAAATAATTTGTTGATGTTCAAGGCTATCATAGAATACGATACATATTAAAATGAGAGGAAAGTAGAGGGATAAAAATGCGTACAATTTTATTCTTTCTAAATAACATGTCCATCGATAAAATAGAGAACATTAGACAAAAACATGATCCTTTATTTGAAGTAATTCCACCGCATATAACAATCGTATTTCCATTTAAGAGTAATATTTCAAGTGATGCATTAAAATCTCATATTTTAAATTTATCAAAAGGGGTAGGGAAAATTGAAGTTGAGTTTGCAAATCTTATCACTAATGTAGGAAACTATTTGTTTTTAGAAGTTGAGGGAGGGAAAGAACAAATAGAAGAACTACATGACTTGCTGTATACAGAACCTTTAACCCAATTTTTAAAAGAAGATATTCCATACATACCGCATGTAACAGTCGGGAGAAAAGAAAGTGCTGAGTTAGCTGCTGAAGTAGCCAAGGATATTCCTAGTTTCCCTCAAAAGTTACAATGTGTAATTGATAGAATTAGTGTAGAGCGAATTGGAGAGAATGGGGAATCAATTATTGAATTTGAAGTACCGTTGCAAAAAAGCTGACAAAAGTCAGCTTTTTTTATTCGTAACATGAAGTAGAGCACCAATCGCACCGCTATTACCACCATCGCGTAAAAAGATTGGTGTTTTATTTTGATATTTTGTGTAGTCACTAATAATATTTTGAAGGTGTACGTTATTACATAGAGTGGAACCAATATAAATAATATGGTCAATGTTTTTTGTTTCGGCGAATTGAAGGCTTAATGCAGTAACGACTTCACCGACAAGCCCTTGTACAGTAGCTAGTATATCAGAGCTATTATAATTTGCTTCAGTATTGGCTGCTTTACCAAAGTTGCTAGCAGTTAAGCTATTATCAATAGGAGAGAGAATACCACTATAAATATCTCCAACTGTAATATCTAAATCTTTTCTAGAACCCACTTTTGTTAAAGGGATTACATCTTCAAAATGATCTATATTTGTTAATAATTTTGAAAGTCCCATAATAGTACCTCCGCCAACACCAGTTCCACCAGCACGAATGTATTGGTCATTATAAATGTAATGAATGGAAGTGCCTGTACCGATATTTGTTAAAACAAAGTTGTTTATATCATATTTCCCTTCTTTTAAAATGTATCGGACGCCTATAAGAGTAGCTTCAAATTCATTTAGTTCTACTATTTTATATGAGTCTGAAAGTAGTTGCTGTAATTGTTTCGCTTTACCACCGGTAATACATATTTGTTTTATACCAGTCTTGTTTTTAAGGAAATCTATTATTTTATTTTGTTCATTTGAATAAAATTTTTCAAAAGTTAATAGCTTTTTTTTGTTCAAATAAGCAATTTTTGTTAATGTTCCTCCAGCATCGATACCGATAGTACGTTCCATTTGCCTGCTCCTAACTAAGTAATGTGTTTTCCTGTTAAATCATACACTCAACTAATTTAAGGAACACGTTAATCTGTTTGATATATTAATAGCTTTTCTATAGTTACAATAGGCTGATCGTTTACTGTTGCGATGCCTTTACCTAGAACAAAACCTCGGCGATTACGAATTAGCTCATAATGTAAATCAAGTTTATCGCCGGGATATGCTTTTTCATGGAACGCAACCCCATCTAACGAGGAGAGGAAACCGAGTCCTTCAGAATCACTTGTATGTACAAATGCGCTAAGCTGAGCAAGTGCTTCTACAATTAACATATGAGGCATATGTTTTTGACTATCATTTATAAACCATTCGTTATTTGTAATGAGTTTATATCCTGTAACAGATTCATCTTGTTTTACATTTGTTACTTTATCAATCATTAAAAAAGGATAACGATGAGGAAGAGTGTCTTTAATATACATATGAAAGTACCTCCAATGAATAATACCCCTGCTATAGTTAAGCAGGGGAGTTATCATTAATTTTTAACTAATTCTTCTGCTTTTTCAAGAGAAAAAATACCACTATTTCTAATGTTTTCAACAACTTGTTGTAACACTTCTTTATCTTGAACGAGTGCAATACGTACAAAGCCTTCTCCGTGAGGTCCAAATGCATGACCTGGCGTAACAACGACATTCGCATGATCCATTAATGCATATGCGAAATCTATAGAAGTCCAGCCGTTCGGAATTTCGGCCCAGACGAACATACTACCAGCTGGTTTATCAACATTCCAGCCAAATGTTCGGAATCCATCAACTAAAGTGTCTCTACGTTCTTGATAAATACCGCGGTTTTTCTCACAAAAAGCAGCGCCATTTCTTAGTGCAACACATGCCGCTTTTTGAATTGGTAAAAACACTCCGTAATCTGTATTGGATTTAAACTGAGTAAGCGCACGAACAATTTCTTCATTTCCAATCATATATCCAATACGACTACCTGCTAAACTATAACTTTTTGACAAAGAGTTAATTTCTACGCCAACTTCTTTAGCACCAGGCACAGAGAGGAAGCTAATTGGTTTATTACCATCAAAATAAAATTCAGCATAAGCAAAATCATGGACAACAATAATGTTATGCTTTTTCGCAAATGCGATTACTTCTTTAAAGAAATCTTCATGAGCCATTGCTGGAACTGGATTCCCTGGGAAGTTTAAAATCATCATCTTCGCTCGATCCGCAATTTCTTCAGGAATTAGCTCTAAGTTAGGTAAGAAATCATTATCTTTCTTTAAAGGCATGTAGTAAGATGTTGCTCCAGCCATTTGAATTCCTGTTTCATAAGCTGTATATCCTGGATCAGGAACTAATATAATATCTCCCGGATTCGCATAAACCATAGGTAAATGAACGAGTCCATCCTGTGACCCCATTAATAATAAAACTTCTTTATCGGCATTTAATATAACATTATGAGTGTTGTTGTAATATTCAGTTACAGCTTCGTGAAATTCTTGAATACCACTTAATGTGTATCCATAGCTTTCTTTTTGATTTGCTGTATGTACCATTTCTTCTCTTACGAAATCAGCAGGTGGCATATCAGGATTCCCGATACTTAAATCAATCATTTTGTGACCTGCTGCAATTTTTTCTTTTTTATAAGCCCCTAATTCACTAAATATAGAAGATTGGAATGCTTTCATTCTAGTTGCTAACGTGTAAGTCATCAAAACCCCTCCTAAAAACAGTGTTTTCTTTCTGCGTTTTTAATTATTCTGAAAACACATGAGTACATTTTATCATTTTTTTATGAAAATTAAAACGATTGACAAATTTAGAGGGAGGATAAATATAACGCAGAAAACATTTTCTGCGTTTTAAATGAAGAGCAATCATTTCTTTTTATATGTACATAATTTTTCAACTGTATAAAAGTATACGCTTAATTTGCCATCGGCAACCTTTAAAGTTTGATCTGATGTAAATGAGTTACCATAATCAATGTGATATACATTAGAATCCTTAACAAATGAGCCTTTGTATAAATCTTCTTTTTTCTTTGTTGTTTGCATCTCTACTAAATATTGAATAATTTTTTCTTTCTTTTCTTCTTTTACAACTGTTTCAAATTTATACGATATAGGACAAAGACCGTTTTTGTTGTCAACGACTTCCCAAGAGCCGTATATGTCATTATTGCTACATCCACTGAGTAGTATAATGAATAACGGAATAATTAATAGGACCTTTTTCATTTTGTACTCCTTTCTTTTCGTTTTCAATAAACGTGCGAATACGATAGGAATATTGTAATAAATAAAGTTTAAATTTTTATAAAGAATTATTTAATTTCATATAAAAATTTAGAGGGGATTGAAAAAGCATGAATTTAGTGTACAGTCAGATTCATGCTTAGTTTGCTATCTGATGTTTTGTTTTTTGTGGATAAATGAAGCGGAAAGAAGAATGACAATGCCATTTACAATATATACATTTACAATAGAAACGGTTAGATTAACTGCTCCAAAACTAGCTTTATTGAATATAGAAGTGAAAGCTGAAGTAGTCAAAAAGATAATGGGAGTTAACAATAAAAATATGAAACCTGCCACAATTCTTCTTTTAAAGTTATGCCCTGAAAGGGAAAAGGCTAAAACGTTTAGGATGCTAAACATAGCAATTACAAAAAGAAGGATAATAAATAGCTGTATGCCAGCAGACATTCTTGCACCTCCAGGATATCTTGTTAATATACTATATTCGAATGCAAAAGAGGGTACTCCTTTAAATAATTTCAATAAGTGTAATAAATAAAGTTTTATATAAAAAAGAAGCATGGATTAATCTAATAGGATCCATGCTTCTTTGATTATGTTATAAATTCGCAGATTGCGAAGGCTGTTTTTCATATTGTTTTTGTTTAGATAGCGATATGAAAATAATTAATAATGAAATAACTCCGAAGATTAGAACCATATATTGCAATCCAATCGTATCTAAGAAGAAACCAGTACCGAGTAAAACGATTTGGAACATCACTCTCTCAAACATATTACGGAATGAGAATAGACGGCCGTGATAACTTTTTTCCACTTTCGTTTGGAAAATTGTCGACATAATAGGGAAGAAGCAACCGACACTAAAACCAAATAAACCAAATGATGTAAGAGACATCCATTTTATATCGCTAAAGAACAATGATAGATGTGCAAAAGCGGTACAAACTGCGAAGAAATATAGTAACTTTTCAGGTTTGAAATGATCAGATAAACGTTTAATAACGAAGGCACCTAACATAAATGCGATACCTTCAATGGTATATATAAATCCTTTAATCGTTGGATCATGTTGCATTTCGCTAATGTTAATTACCATTAAATTAAATCCAGCTATAAATAATAGAGGGATAATACTTAATATAAGTGCTGTGAAAGCAATCGGAATTCCTTTTAAAATACGAAATACTTCCATAAAGCTATTATCTTTTGCAGCTTGTTTGCTTGGTGTTGTTGATTTCTTATCTTCGAATTGAAGGAAGAAAGTTGAGAGGAATAATAAAGCGTACGCTGCCATTGAGAAGGCATACATATACTGTAAACTCATTACAACTAAAAGAATTCCACCTAGTGAAGTACCTGCAATACGAGCGATTGTACCTACATTCATATGTACACCGTTCATCTGTAATAACTCATGCTCACGTACGATAAGTGGGATTACAGATTGTAATGCAGGGAAATAAAATGCTGCTGAAATTTGAAGAGCAACCATAAATGCAATCATAAAGGCGATACTTTCAAATTGGATAGCGAAAAACATAAAAATAACACTAATAACACGACCGAACCCGGCATAAAGAAGAACTTTTTTCTTTTCATACTGATCAATAATGCGACCAGCCATAGGCCCTACTAGAACACCTGCTAATAGTCCGATAAATAATATAACTGATTTCATGAAATCAGAAGGGACATATTTTTGCATAAATTCCAGATTGCCAAGAATACCAAGCCATAACCCTAAACCAGCAATAAACTCCCCAATTAAAACAATCCAAACATTTTTATTACGCCACATAATATAAAACCTCTCCGTCTTTTAAAATGAAAAACTCGT
Source organism: Bacillus cereus group sp. BcHK124 (assembly GCF_027712065.1). NCBI lineage: Bacteria > Bacillati > Bacillota > Bacilli > Caryophanales > Bacillaceae > Bacillus > Bacillus cereus group sp. BcHK124. Next base: position 76,793 of record NZ_JAQFPJ010000006.1, on the reverse strand, counting down.
ATATAAAACCTCCTTATTTTATGTATAATTTATAGCGAACTTTTTTAGAGTCAGAGTCTATATTACGTGTTTCATGAGTGGATTTCAATTTTTTTGATTTGTCAAAAAATGATTCGTTAATTGATAAAATAAGCACATCAAAATGTAAATACGAGATGATTGAAAATTAACTGAAAGTAGGGACAAATATCGCAAAAATAAAAAAAGCAAGAACGTATAATTACGTCTCGCTTTTTTCAATAGCAAAATTAAACATTAGATTCACTTAGCAACATTTACGTTCTTGTCCGATAGCTAAAGCGCTAAAAGAGAGTGGACCAACAACATCTGCACTAGCACCACTAGTAAGGTTTTCTACAGTTAATGAATATTCGTGTGTTCCACTGCTAACGTTTTGATCTATAGCTTGAAATGTTTGAACGTAAAATTGTTCAGAACCGGTAGATTCAATGCCTACTTGTGTATTGAAAATTTCAGTGTTATCACGGAAAATTCGGAATAACACTTGTGCAATCTCAGTTATACCTTCTACACCGACTGTAGTTATTAATTCTACTCGATTATTACGTGAATCTCTATTTGAAATTCTCAATTTCAAATTTGCTAGAATTGCTTTATTTGGAGAAGCTGGGATTGCAAAAGTGGTTTCACCTGTTTTACTAATAGGTTGAGTAGCTTGGTAATCAATGATATGAGTCATATTCGTCACCTCCTCATATACTAAAATATGAAAATAGCAATGAAATAGCTTGGACAAATAATAGAATATTTTAATAGAGTCGACAATAATTATTGAAAAGGAGTAATTCATAAAAAAGCATCAAGAAAATATCACAATAAAGTGAGGTTTTTCTTGATGCTTTTTGTAATTAAGCAGAATATTCTTCTTTACGTACTTCGAAAAATTCATTACGACGTAAGTAATTATAAACTTTCTCGGAAACCTCTTCTTCTTCAGACATTAAGAAACGATGATCAAAAGCATAGAATGATTGACCTTTAATTAATTTTACGTAGTAAATTTTACACGCCTCCTCTAGCGAAATTAGTATTTACTTAATATTATGATGGCCTATAAGTATGTGAATCATACTTGAAGTTTCAAAGGGTTGAAGCGAAACAAAATAAAAAAGCTTACAAAACTGTAATGTTGTTGTCACGTTTTCCGATAGTTAAAAATAACCAATCTCTTCTATACTACAAATAGGTTACATAAAATAAGGGGGTAAAAAGATGGATGAAGTGATTGGAGAAGTGGTAGCAGGTATTTGTGAATTTGTGGTGGAAGTAACAGCAGATGCTATTGGGAATTTAGTTTCTGGAAAGGATGAGGAAAAAGAAACATTATAATAGTTTGTAAAAGTATATAGATGATCAAACTATAAAGGCTGATTTCTGAAGGGAAGTCGGCTTTTTTATTTTTTACATTATATTAATCTTATTTGAATATTCATTTGTTATTATGTTTGTGAATCGAATAAAGGGGGTGAATAAATAACTATGTCGAATTTAGGGACTAATTTATCTAATTCTTGTTTGATTGTTGTAAAGATAGAGGAAAAGGAATATCACTTTATTGTCCGTGAACACCCGATTGTAGGAAAAATGATATCGCTATTGGAAAATGGAAAAGAATATGGTTTAATAGAAAAACAAATAGCTAATAAAGATAAATTTATTAAATCGGAGCTTACTAAATTAGAGTATTTTAACATAGATGTTCTCTATCATACACCTGGATGGATATGGATTGGTATGGATCAATTTGGTTTACATGCTCGTGAGGCTACTTATAACGAAGTAGACGTTATTATGAAGTTGAAAGAGGATTTATATTATATAGATGTATATGAAAAAGTAAAAATGTAATTGATATTTAGTCAGGTTAGGGGACAAGTTCCCGTAGCCTTTTTTGTTTTATATGTAAACGGAAAATCGATTTTATGTTGATGATAGGACAGCATGATAAGAAGTGAGCTGAAAAGAGGATTTGAAAATACATAAAGAGAACTTTAATTATTATATGAATTCTATATGTCAATAACAATAGAAAGAAGATGATAAAATGAGTAAAGAAGAGCTTGTGAAACAACAGTTTGGTAATAATGCAGAGAAGTATGTAAAAAGTAAAATTCATGCTAAAGGACCGGATTTACAATATGTAGTTCAACAAGTTGAGTCTCGTCATAATAATCGTCTTCTTGATGTTGCTACTGGCGGAGGACATGTTGCAAATGTATTAGCTCCATTGTTTCAAGAAGTAGTTGCCTTAGATTTAACAGAAAAAATGTTAGAGAATGCGAAAAACTTTATTATAAGTAATGGACATGAAAATGTATCTTTTGTCGCTGGAAATGCTGAAAGTTTACCGTTTTCTGATCGTTCATTTGATGTGATAACATGCCGAATTGCAGCACATCATTTTACGAATCCAGCTCAGTTTGTTTATGAAGTAAATCGGACGTTAGAAGATAATGGATTGTTTATTTTAATAGATAATGTTTCACCGGAAAATAATGAATACGATACATTTTATAATTTTATAGAAAAAAAGCGGGATCCGAGTCATGAACGAGCGTTGAAAAAAACAGAATGGATTACCTTGTTAGAAAAAAATAGTTTGCAAATGCTGTCATGTCTTACTTTTGACAAGAAATTTGAATTTGACTGGTGGTGCGATATGATGGATGTACCTTTGCAAAAACGAGCGAAGTTAACAGAATGTATGATGAAAACATCACTTGAAATACAAGAATTCTTTAACATTCAATATGAAAATAATAAAATTATATCGTTTTATACTGAAATGGCATTGTTTATATGTAAAAAAAGCGGGACATTAAAAAGATAAATTCCTTGCAGTCTTTTCAAAGTACGTTATACTTAGTACAGAGAAAATGAGAATTGAGGAAAAGTAATAATGATTCGCGTACGTATTGAAGGAACTGAAGAAGAAATGCTTGAATTTATGGAGAAAATGCCAGATATTCCTGGATTTGAAAAAACACATATGAGAGAACCGAGAAAAGGAAATAATCCAAAATACGATTCAAGTAAGAATGTATTAGCATATTTATCTTATAAAAAGATCGAAGTCGCCAATAAATAGGCGGCTTTTTTAGTTTGCACTGTTTCACAGCCTTGTCTTTTTTACATAATAATAATAGTAGATTATGCTGAAGAGGGGTGAGGATAGTTAATAAGAAAATCATCTTTTTTGGAGACTTTGGTATTGACGATGCTGTGGCGTTAATTTATGCAAATAAAACATGTAAATTAGATATTATAGGTATTGTTGCTGAATATGGAAATGTATCGCGAGAAATCGTAACGGAAAATGTGTATTTTTTAGAAAGATACTATGCTACAGAAATAAAGATCATTGAGGGTGCAGCAAGACCGATGACAGCTGAAGAACCTTTGTTTTTTCCTGAAATTCATGGAGAGCACGGCCTAGGTCCCATTATTCCACCTGAAATGAGGATTTGTAAACGGGAAAATTTTTGTGAATTAATTAAATTAATTGAGCCTTGTCCAGAAGATATTATTATCGTAGCGACAGGACGATTAACAACATTGGCAACATTATTTTTAATATATCCAAATGTAATGGATAAAATATGTTCGTATTATATTATGGGCGGTGCGTTTTTATTTCCCGGTAACGTTACTCCTGTATCAGAAGCAAATTTTTATGGAGATCCAATTGCTGCAAATATTGTAATGAAGTACGCAAAGAATGCGACTATTTATCCATTAAATGTAACGCAACAGGCCCTAATTACGCCTGAAATGGTGGATGTTATTAATAAAGAAGGAACAGGGCAGGCAAAGCTTATTAAACCAATGATTGATTTTTATTATGAGAATTTTTATAAAAAAGAATACCCTGGTATTGCTGGAAGCCCGATTCACGATTTGCTTCCGTTCATTTCATTTATAAATGATGATATTTTTGAATATAAAAAATCTGCAGTTTGGATTAGTACGACAAATGACGTAACAAGAGGACAAAGTGTGGCTGACTTTAGAAAAATAGCTAAGCCAACAAGGTTTGATGATCGGCCAATACAAAGAATTGCGGTTGGTTTTAACTATCCTGCATTTAAAGAAGAGTTTATGCGTACAATATTGAAGCCTGATTGCCCATAATAGGAGAAATATGAAGGGTTTCCACCACTAATCCAAAAACTAATTATTCGTTATTTTGAAATAATTTAATGGTTGAGCTGTATGAATAACTTATGAAAAATGTAGCATAACTAATGGTAAGCAATTGTTTCTAATTATATTTTGATTTGTGAAATATAAAGGAGGTTATCATATGATTTGGTCTTTAATCGTTGGTGGTATATTAGGGTGGCTTGCTAGCTTAATTACTGGTAGGGATGTACCTGGTGGTGTAATTGGTAATATTATTGCTGGTATTATTGGTTCTTGGATTGGTGGGAAATTACTTGGTAGTTTCGGCCCAGTAATCGGCGGATATGCAATTATTCCAGCTTTAATTGGTGCGATTATTTTAATCTTCATCGTAAGTTTCTTATTGCGAGCAATGCGAAAATAAATGTAAGGACTGTTTACATTTGTAAGCAGTCCTTTTTATATGTTATGCTAGTATTATACAATCAGGAGGTGTCAGCATTGAAAACATTTACAGTAAATTTTCATCAAGAAGATAATGCTAAAGCGACAACAGTACATAAATTAAGTGAAGAGGACTTCAATAAAGCAACAGAAAAAGGAACTCGTCATCTATTTGATTTAGATACAAACGTTGGATTCTTCGTATTCTTTGACGCAGAAGATGCAGAAGGAAATGATCAATACTTAATGCTACAATATGAAGGAGATCATGAAGAGCCAACTGCGTGCTACGGATTTGATTTAAAACTATACTATCAATTTTTAGCACTATACTTAAATGATCTTGAATTCCAAGGTGAAACTGATGAAGAAGAGGAAGAGTATGGTCCAATTCATCATTTAGCTCACTTACTTTATCATATTGTTGAAGATGGTAAGTCAATCGAAGTGTAAAAATACATATGAAAAGCTGTCCTTTTTGGGCAGCTTTTTTTATTTTCTAAAGCAAAATATACAAAACCTTTGCTATAATTTTTATATATCTTGATAAACATATGATATGAATAGGAAGTGAAGTATTTGTTTACGATTGAGAACTATAAAAATTCTTTAATAAAAGGATTAGAAGCAAAATCCTCTGATTTGATCGAAAGGTTAAAAGTAACAACACAGCTTAATTATTATAAAGAAATAGATTTATTAGATTTTACTGTTTTTGTTCATTCACTTGAATTGTCTATCGTTATGTTTTCAATGGATGGAGAAGCGAATGAAGTTTTTTATGAAGGGACTGATAAAGGAATTTTTTCTGGTAGCTATAATGTAATGGATGACATTACATATTATACATTCAGTGATGAAGAATCTGATGAATTTTGGGATTTTTACGAAAAAAATGATGAGAAGTTATCTGAAATTGGAACGAAGACTATAGTAGAATGGTTTGTGGCATGCTGGAATAAAGCTGGTGGTATGAATGTTACATTACCCTCTTACGTTAGTTTTCATGACGATGAGGAATGTTATGATTTACAAAATGGTAAATGGATTTCTGATGGTGATAGATGGTTTGATTAAACAGAAAAAGCAACAAAGAAAGCTCATCTTTCTTTGTTGCTTTTTCTATATTTAAGGCAGGATTGTAGTGTAATTGGCGAGAAGGGATATATAAGGAGATGGAAAAATGATAAACAATACAATTCCAAGTTTTTTAAAATTATGGGAAAGTGAAGATGTAGAATTAGAAATTCTTAATCAATACTTTATTTTACATCCTGAGGTATTTGAAGAATACTTTAAGTATCATTGTCCTAAAACGAGAGAACGTCTTTCTACTGCCATTAAACAATATCCCGTGAAACTAGAAGATATTCATATCATTGCAGAAACATTACCTAGTATTATTCAAGAGATAACGAATGAATATCATAATAAATATAATCTTGTTGTAAATATGCAGTTTCATTTATTTGTTGGAACTTTTAGCTCTAATGCATTTGTAGAAAGGGAAATCATTGGTGACATATTTTTTGCAGCAGAAAAATTATCTCCAGATGTAAATCATCTTCGTGTTATTGTTGCTCACGAAATAGGGCATATATATCATAATGTTATGTTACAAAATAATGGAATGGATTGGGAGAAAGCTGAGTGGACCGATGCGGCAGTTAATTTGTATCGTGAAGGTGTTGCAACATATGTATCAAAGCAAATTGTGAAAGGTTTAAATGAATCAGTGTATTACTCATATGACGATGATGGTGAACGTTGGTTACAATATTGAATAGAAAATGAAGAACAAATAAAGAAACGTTTTTTGAAAGATTATATAGAAGGATGGACGTTTGAAAAAGAGAAAGAGTGGTTTCGGTTATCTGGCGGACAATATTTTGGGTACAACCGACTCGGTTATTTTTTAGGAACAGCTTTTGTAGAATATGTTGCACAAGCATTGGGCGAGAGTGAAGTATTTACTTTTTGGAACAAACACAATTTGAAAAGAGATGTAATGGATTGGTTATCGAAATGAATCAGATTATGATAGGGGGCTGAAATGTATGAGAGTGTATGTAAAGATAGGTATGTTATTTCTCGCTTTTACATGCATTTTTACATTAGTAGCATGTAAAGGAACGGACGAAAAAAAGGAAACAGATCCAACAACGGAAAATAGTAAAAATGAACAGAATAATACTTCTGAAGAAAAGAAAGAGCCTGATGAAAAATCAAATAATGAAGGATCAACAAAAGCAAAGCCAGATCCAAGCACGAAAGATACAATAATCAATCAAAAATCAATTAACCACGTTAAAGAATTGTTTGAATTAGCGAAAGAAGGAAAAGTACCTAATGTTCCGTTTGCAGCGCATACAGGAGATATTGAAGAAATAGAAAAAGCGTGGGGGAAAGCAGATAAAACGGAACAAGCAGGAAATGGAATGTACGCTACCTATACAAATAAAAATGTTTCCTTCGGTTTTAATAAAGGATCACAAGTTTTTGATGTACGCTCCTATCATGCAGAACTAAAATCAATTACATTACAAGAAATAGAAAAAGCATTAGGAAAACCAACTTCAGTTAAAGGAAATGGTGAAGATAAAATATATGTATATAAAGTAAACAATCAGTTTGAGTTAAAATTCATTATTCCAAAATCGACTGGTAAGGTAAATCATATTTCGGTATTTTCACCTGAGGATAGTATTAATAAAATGGCAGGGTAGGATAATAAAAAAGGATGTCACAAAAGTCGAAATCGATGACCATGTGACATCCTTTTTTGTGTAAATAAGAAACTTCCTTTTATAAAATATGATGGGGATGCTCTAAAACATCTTTTTGAATATCTTTTCTTTTTTTCTTACGCTCTAAATTTTGAACAAAAAGAACTTGAATAATGCCTCCAATTGTTAAGAAACAAGCACAAATATAAAATAGCATACTGCCGTTTAGTTTACTTAATAAAACCGCACCGATAACAGGACCGCACGTTCGAGATACATCCCAGTGTAAGCCGTAAATTGAAAAATACAATCCACGTTTATTTGTAGGAGCGATTTCTGAAACGAATCGAAGTAAATGGTTGAAAGCAACACTTTCTCCAACGACTAAAAAGAGTAATGTGAAAAATAATGACAAGATTGTTGCTGAAAATCCATAGCCAATTGCAGCTATCGTAAAGCAGGTGTAAGCAATAAGTATGATTTTCGCCATAGAAAATTGTTCAGACCATTTTACAAGGAAAACTTGTAGAGTGATTTCCATAAGAGCTTTGCATGTTGTAATAAAAACGAGTATGCGATCGAAATCCGGAAGTGTATGTTTCACGAAAATAAGATAATTTGTTTCAGTTTGTGCATAAAAAAAGCTAATAGGAATTGTAGTGATCATTAGTCCAAATACGGCGTAATGTTTGTGTACAAATTGCTTTGGAGATGATACTTCAAGCTTTTGCGTTGGTGTTGTCATTGCCGGAGCAGTTTCTGGAAGCTGCGTCCAAACAACGACTGCATATGCTATAAGTGTAATGCTTTGCACAATAAATACATATTCAGGGTGAGTCTTATAAAAAATAGTACCAATTAAAGGACCGATTAGAGTACCTATTGCTCCCATCGTTTGCAGAAGTGAGAAGATTTCTGCTTGCTGCCCATGTTTTGTTAAATCAGCAATTTGTGCACGTTGAGCGGGAATATATAAGGAACGGCCAATACCATTTATAACGTATAATAATGCAAAGATAAAAACAGATTGAGCGAAAATGAAACTACCGATTGCAACACCTTGTAGTAACAATCCTAGTAACATAATTTTCTTTCGTCCATATTTATCAGTAATTCCACCAGCAATTAGTGTAAATACAATGTCTGAAAGTGGTTGTAATCCGAAAATAAGCATAGTTATTATGATATTACCGTTTAACATTTTATCAACGTAAATAATCATAATGATGGCTAACATGGATTCTGTTGTTCGGGTTAATAATTCGCCGCACATTCTTATAATAATTGGTTTGTTATAACGTAGTAAGAGATTGGTCAATATTAATTCCTCCTTTCTATATTGAAATGATAAGATGAAAGGAGAAAGAGAAAAAGGGTAGAAATAAAAGGGGTTATTTTTCACCTTTTAGGGGGAGTATGATGTTTATTTTAGATCAATATATTGAACTATGGTGTGTCTACGGTAAAGGGAGACGAGAAGGAGAACGATTAGAAGTAACCGTACAAATGATAGCAGAAACATTATTTTGTACAGAGCGTAATAGTAAATTAATTATAAAAAAATTAGAAGAGTTACATTGGATCACTTGGTTTCCAGGTCGCGGGAGAGGGAATCGTTCTAAATTAATATTTCAAAAGCAACCCATTCCACTAATTTTAGAAAGAGGAAAAGAATTAACGAAAAAAGGAGATGTGAAAAGTGGAATCTCATTTGTAGAACGCTACAGCTCACAATTTCCATCAATAAAGAAAGAGTATGAAGCTTGGGTAGATTCTATATTTGGTCATCAAATAGAACGGACATCTGAAGGAAGAAAAGATGTACTTCGTTTGCAAGTACAAATGAACCTGGACATCGCTTTAGATCCGGTTTACGCTACGATGCGCTCAGAATGTCATATGGTTAAACATCTTTTTGATACACTCGTATATGTAAATGAAGAAACAAATTCTATAGAACCAAGGCTTGCTTTTCAATGGGAATATAATGATGCTGAAAAGGTATGGACTTTTTATTTACGAAAAGGCGTTCGTCTTCATAATGGAAAACGACTCACTGCACATCATGTTATACATTCATTGAATCGATTTATGAAAGCTGAAAACAACCCACACGCATGGATGTTACAACATGTTGAAAGTTTCCGTGCAGTGGATGAATTTGTTGTTGAAATTCAATTACATACGGTAAATAGGATGTTTTTACATATGCTAAGCGCAGAACAGTGTTCTATCGTAATTGAAGATGAAGCAGGAAACTTCATAGGTACAGGTCCTTTTATATTACGAGAGAAGAATACACATTTATTTGCATTAGAAGTACATGATTTATATTATCGTGAAAGACCTTTTCTTGACCGAATTGAACTATTGAATGTGGAGCAAAATGTAAATACTTATGACGTGTTAGTAAAGGCGCAGTATAAAGATAAAGAAAATCTCAATGAAGAACTTTCACGGCTTGAATCGAATGTGACATATGTAACGTGTAATCTTGTAAAAGAAGGGCCAATGCAAGATGAACTGTTTCGGAAAGCGCTATATAAAATTATTCATGGCGATAAAATCGTTCAAGAACTCGGCGGAGAACGTGGAGAAGTGGCAAAGAAACTAATATTAGCAAATGAAAGCATAGTAGAAATTGAGGAAGATATCGAAAGTTTAATTAAGAGAAGTACGTATCATAATGAAGTGCTACAACTTTATACATTTACAGGACGAGATCACGTTGAAGATGCACAATGGATACAAAAAGAGTGTGCGAAGTACGGGGTTCGTGTAGAAACTAATTTTCTTGAAATAGAAGATCTTTTAGAAATAAGTACGATACAAAAGGCTGATATAATGCATGATAGCGCAACAATTAGCGAACGAATAGAAGATAGTTTGCTATATATGTTTCTTACAAAAAACAGTTTTATTCATGGGCAAAGCAGCGTAGATTTTCATAAATCATTGTCCCCTTATTTTAAACAAGAACAAGTAGAGAAAAGAGTTACACTGTTACGCGAAATTGAAGATACTTTGTTACGTCACATTCATATAATTCCTTTATACCGTAACAAACAACAAGTAACTTCTCATGAAAAAGTACAAAATATAATGATTAATTCACAAGGGTGGATTGATTTTTATAGAATATGGTTTAAACCTTGATAGATAAAGGTTCTTATGCATTTTTTATGAGATGTGTAAGGGCCTTTTTGTATGTAAAATAGGGTTGTTTTACACATTGTTACGCTACTTGTGATAAAAGTCTATTTACAGCGTAACAGTGTTATGTTACATTGTTATCAGGAAGGAGTGTTATACAGTTGAGTACAGATTTAATTTCAAAAAAAGATTTATTAGAACTTACTGGTATTTCATACGGACAATTATATAGGTGGAAAAGAAAAAATTTAATACCGGAAGATTGGTTTGTACGAAAGTCTACATTCACGGGTCAGGAAACATTTTTTCCGAAAGAAAAGATATTAGAGCGTATTGATAAAATTCAAACGATGAAAGAGGATCTATCACTTGATGAACTAGCAAATATGTTTTCGCCGAGTGTGAGGGAAATTCTTTTAACGAAGGAAGACATTTTACGTAAGGGGATTGCATCAGAACCAGTTTTACAATTTTTCATAGAACAAACGAATAAAACAGCGGAGTTTCAATTTGTAGATATTCTTTATGTGTACATGTTAGAAGAATTACTACAATCGGGAGAGATTAGTTTAGAAGAAGGAAAAATGGTCTTGCAAGTTTTACGTGAAAATTATGAAGCAATGAAACATAAAACGTGTGACTTAATCATTATTCGAAAGTTAGGGATTTCTACATGTTTATTAGTTTCAAACGTGGACGACTTAATTTTTGAAAAAGGCACCAAAATCGTTTTACGCGAAGCGATTATGAAATATACCGAAGCATTAAAAACTAAATTGTTGTAATGGAGGAGTAAGTATGCGTACAGATAATTTGATTATAAATGGTTACGGTTCATCGAATGGCGGTGAGTTTCATAAAGTGCAATTAAACGGAAAAGGAACTGTGAATGGAAATGTCGAATGTGAGCAATTTGAATGTAACGGTTACGGAGCAGTTACTGGCGATTTGAAAAGTAACAGTGCACGAATTAGCGGATCTGGTAAAGTCGATGGCACAGTTCATGCTGAAACGATGCGAATTGATGGAAAAGCTACAATTACGCAAAATGTAAAGGCAAACAGTTTGAAAATTGCAGGAAAAGGTATGATAGGCGGAAATGTCACAGGTGAAGAATTTAAAGTCAATGGTCAAGCAACAATTGACGGTAATTGTGAAGTGGATACTTTTTCTTCAGAAGGACAATTTACAATTGGCGGATTATTAAGTGCTGATGAAATAAATATTAATATTCACGGTACATGTCGCGCGAAAGAAATTGGTGGTCAAACGATTAAAGTAAGACATAGATCAGGTACATTAAGTAGGCTATTTAAAACAGTATTTGGCTTGCAGTTAGAAGCTGAACTATTAGAAGGTGACAATATTGATATTGATTATGCTCACATAAGAACGGTAAGAGGAAACAATATTACAGTAGGACCGAACTGTGAGATTGAACTCATTGAATATACAGGTGTTCTAACTGTTGATAAAAGCGCAAATGTAAAAGAAATTAAGCAGGTTTAATGGGAGGGAGAAAGCAATATGGAACATCCACATAGTCTCACAGTAAATGGTTCCGGTAATTCAGCAGGCGGAGATTATAATAAAGTGAAGATTCGCGGTGAAGGAACGATTTCTAATGATATGAGCTGTAATGAATTTAAAACGTACGGCACGAGTGATGTACGGGGTAATATGAAAGTGAAAAATTATGTTGTGTATGGAGATAGTGAAGTACAAGGAAATGTAGATGCAGAATATGTAAAAGTATACGGTAATACACAAATTCATGGTGATGCACATATTGAAAAAACAAAAGTTAGAGGTATGATAGATATTGCGGGGAAGTTTTCAGGTGATTTTGTCGATGTAAAAGGTGCTTTAAATGTTAGGGGAAATATTGAAGTAGAAGATTTATCATTAACTGGTGGTCTTGAAAGTGATGGATTACTTAATGCTGAAAATATTCAAATCTCACTTCGTTATGAAGGAAGTAAGGTAAGAGAAATTGGTGGTAAAAACATTACGATTCGTAAAAAAGCGAGATTTTTTCCTTTTATTAGTCATGTTGGAAACCTCCAAACTTCAATTGTGGAAGGAGATGATATTTATTTAGAACATACGATTGCTGAAGTAGTGAGAGGAAACAACGTTACAATTGGCCCTGGGTGTGAAATTAGTGTTGTAGAATATCATACTAGTTTTAATCAAAAGGGTAATGCAGTCGTTAAAGAACATAAACAAATATAAGTAGTACGAGGGAGAGCAGGGTTATGGTTGAGAAGAATAATAAGCTCGGCTTTGTTGTGGCGGGTTTATTGCTAGGTATTTTAATGGCATCAATGGATAATACCATTGTCGTAACAGCGATGGGAACGATTGTTGGTGACTTAGGAGGTCTTGAAAACTTTGTATGGGTCGTTTCTGCCTATATGGTCGCAGAAATGGCAGGCATGCCGATATTCGGTAAACTATCAGATATGTATGGTAGAAAGAGATTCTTTATTTTTGGTTTAATCGTTTTTATGATTGGTTCGGCACTTTGTGGTACTGCTGAAAATATTACACAGTTAGGTATTTATCGTGCCATTCAAGGTATTGGCGGCGGGGCATTAGTGCCGATCGCGTTTACTATCGTTTTTGATATTTTTCCTCCTGAAAAGCGCGGGAAAATGGGCGGTTTATTCGGAGCAGTATTTGGTTTATCGAGTATTTTTGGACCGTTGCTTGGCGCGTATATTACAGATTATATTAGCTGGCACTGGGTATTTTACATTAACTTACCGCTTGGCATTTTAGCACTTATTTTTATTACATTCTTTTATAAAGAGTCACGAGTTCATAGAAAGCAAAAAATTGACTGGTTTGGTGCAATTACTTTAGTTGGTGCAGTAGTTTGTTTAATGTTTGCTTTAGAGCTTGGCGGACAAAAATATGACTGGGATTCTAGCTTTATTTTAAGTTTATTTGGTGCATTCGCTATTTTAATTGTTACATTTATTTTTATTGAACGAAAAGTAGAAGAGCCGATCATATCATTTGAGATGTTTAAGCAGCGCTTATTCGGAATGAGTACAATTATTGCATTATGTTACGGTGCTGCGTTTATGTCAGCAACTGTGTACATACCGTTATTCATTCAAGGTGTATACGGTGGTACCGCAACAAACTCAGGATTACTACTATTACCGATGATGTTAGGATCAGTTGTAACAGCGCAATTAGGTGGATTTTTAACGACGAAGCTTAGCTACAGAAACATTATGATTATTTCTGCTGTTATTATGCTAATTGGACTATTCTTATTAAGCACATTAACGCCAGAAACAAGTCGTGTATTATTAACAGTGTATATGATTATTATTGGATTTGGAGTTGGTTTCTCATTCTCTGTACTAAGTATGGCGGCTATCCACAACTTTGGTATGGAACAGCGAGGGTCTGCGACTTCAACGAGTAACTTTATTCGTTCATTAGGCATGACGCTTGGTATTACAATCTTCGGAATGATCCAAAGAACAGGTTTCCAAGATCAATTAGAAGAAGCATTTAAGGGTATGAGCGGAGGAATGAATACAAACGCTTTAGGAGATTCAAGAGCTATTTTATCAGAATCGGCAAGATCTCAAATTCCACCGCAAATATTAGATAAAATTATTGATGCTCTTTCTAGCTCAATTGTCCAAACATTTATGTGGGCATTGGTACCAGCTGGTTTAGCATTCATATTTATTTTCTTTATGGGAAATGAGCGCATGGTAATTAAAAAACAACAAAAGAATAAAAAGAGCGAAACATCTAAAGCGTAATGAAAAAGCTCCCTTCCAATTGGAAAGGAGCTTTTTCGTATGTACGGTTTTAGATTAGCCTTCGATGATTTCGTATTCTTCGTCTGCTAATAATAAAATTTGTGTTTTCTTACCTTTGTTTTGAACTTCGATTACATCGTAAGCACCTAGGTCTCTTATTTTGCTTTGAGAAGCGTTAACCATAACTTCAATAGAATCAATTAAAATATCTTCTTCAATGTATGATTCAGGCAATGCCATATCTTCAGTATCTAATACACATGCGTATAGATTTTGTAAGTTTTCAGCAGTTGGATTTTGTTCTTCAACATCAATGATGTTTTTTACTGCTTCCATATTTTCTTCTTTTGCTTGGTATACTTTAATTTTAGCCATTGTTTTAATCTCCTTTATAACGTAATCGTAGAGGCTACACTTCATTATAACGTTTTTTTTATGAAAGATGAAATCGTTATATGTATTTATAGGGAAATTTATGCGTTATTACTCATTATTGGCGTAATTTCATTATTAATGAGATGAGTAGGTAGCTATATTCCTACGTTAAAGTTATATTATCCAAGCTTTTCTCATATCTCGCTCATATTATGTGTATGAGATAAAACATATAGAGAAGGGATGGGGTGTAAGTGGGTTGTGAGCCGAAAAGAAATTATCGATGTTTCCAAAAGGATACGAGTTAAGAAAAATAGATGAACATATTGTAAATAACTCTACATTACATAAAGTCTCTGAAGATTTTACAAGTCAATTTCAATCAGTTGAAGATTATATAAACCGAGGTATAAGATATTGTGTTTTGTATAAAGGAGAAGTTGTATGCGGTGCATCATCATATAGCATTTATGATAGCGGGATTGAAATTGAAGTAGCGACTAATTACAATCATAGAAGAAAAGGGTTAGCGACTATAGTTAGTGCAGCACTAATCTTGGACTGTTTAGAAAAAGAGATATACCCAAACTGGGATGCAGCGAATACTACATCTGCAAAACTAGCTGAAAAACTAGGATATGTTTTTGATAAGGCGTATGATACTTATTTTGTGGATAATAGATGAAATCGTATTTTCAAATAAAAGAGCAGTTAGCAAAAGCTAACTGCTCCTCTCCAAAGGGGGAATGGAGAGATACAATCATGTTACTTACATTATTGACGGGAGGTTGATTTTTAATCAATCTATTATAAAAGTTGAGATAAAATATTTTTAATTAACCCTGAGGATCCAATTAAGAGTACTGATAAAAAAACGATTGAGAATATACTTTTTTTAGGTTTTTTTAATTCTATGTATATGTTAATAATGGCACCAATTGCAACTACAGTAAAGATAACGAGTCTTACTACATCTATCATAAATAACGCTCCTTTTAATTACTTAATTGTATTATATAGGAATTCGCGTTTCGATTAGTTTATTTAAATACGATTTAAGGTAATTTTAAACAAACTAATCTTTTATACAAAAGTAAGGTTAAGGAAAAAGATAGCGTAAGTAGTAATAGTATATCTTGTAGAAGCTGATGTAGACCAAATAAAGTAGGGTTATTATCTATGTGGAAAAGTATAATTAATATTTATATATACTCACTTTAGGTACCTTTACAACTTAAATAATAAAACATGCTTTTCATAATGATCCAAACACCAATTATATTTTTGTAGAATAATTGGATGAACAACTTCTTTCGTAGTATCGACCTCAGTATAGCCATATTTCTTATAAAAGTTTTCTAATTCCTCAAAAGGAAGACAATATACATTTGGAACTTGTAATTTCTTCGCAGTTTCTACTAAAAATGAAACAAGATCCCCAGCTAATTGTAGCCCTCTAAATTGAGGAAGAATATAAATTCCACCCATTTCTAAAGTATCTTCATCTATTTGGACTAATCGTCCAATACCTGCATACTCATTGTTGTATGTAATAATTGCAACTTTATCTCTTTTTAAATCACTTCGTACAAATCCTATTGAGTCATATTGATTATTAATCCATTCTAAATCATTAGATGTAGCCATTTGAATACTCATTTATATCTCCCCTTTATAAAAAATGTAATTTTCTTATTATATAGAATATAATATCAGGAAAAAAGTGATTATAATGGCATGATTTTTATTATCAGTTCAAGTTTTGAAGAATAGTGCATACAATATAAAGTGTTTTCCTTTCTTCATTTAAGTTTTACGTATATAATTTAAAAGTACTATTTTTATTTTATATTTTTTATATTTATAACAGAATAGAGGTTTAAAAATGGGTGTTAAAATCATTACGGATAGTGCAGCGGATTTACCGGTAGAATTGCTGCAAGCATATGATATTGATTTAATTCCACTCCGTGTTTATGATGAAGCAGAAACAGAGTATTTAGATGGAGTTACATTAGAGTCAGTTACATTATTGCAAAATATGAGAGAAGGCGCTGTTTATAGAACGTCATTGCCTTCACTTGAAACTTTCCAGGAAAAATTTGTTTCTTATGCAAAAGAAGGTAATCCTTGTATATATTTAGCTTTTTCATCTGAACTGTCTGGTACATATCAATCATCAGTTCTCATTAAAGAGGAAGTAAAAGAAACATATGCTAACTTGGATTTAGAAATTATTGATACGAAATGTGCTTCGCTCGGTCAAGGGCTTGTCGTATTAGAAGCTGCTAAAATGGCGAAAGACGGTGCATCAAAAGAAGATATTTTAAAACGTGTTGATTTTCTAATGAACCATATGGAACATATCTTCACTGTAGCTGACTTACAGTACTTAGTGAGAGGTGGACGTTTAAGTAAAGTCGCAGGATTTATCGGTGGTTTACTAAACATTAAGCCAATCTTAAACGTGGAAGAAGGAAAGCTTGTACCACTTGAAAAAGTCCGAGGGAAAAAGAAAGTACTTGGCCGAATTGTCGATATAATGGAAGAGCGCGGAAAGGAACTTAAAGGTCAAACAATCGCAATGACTCATGGTGATGACTTAGAAACAGCTGAAGCATTAAAAGCATTAATTACTGATAGATTGGGCTGTGAAGTATTTATCGTAAATACAATTGGTGCAGCAATTGGAGCACATACAGGACCGGGTGTTATAACGTTATTTTTCTTAAATGAAGTCGAGTAAAGGATTGATCTTTTGATCAATCCTTTTTTCTTATTAATCTGTAATAATCGGTCGATATGGTATCGGTGAAGATAAAATCATCGAAGTTTTGACTGTTCCAAATGGTATAACGATATCAATTAATTCCTCTAATTCTTTCATAGAGTGAACCGCTACCTTTAAATAATAGCTACTTTCACCTGTTACTCGATGACATTCGAGTATTCTATATTCTTCGTAGATTTTCTCCTCAAATTTTTTGCAAGGAATCTTTAGATTTTCAATTCTTAAAAATGCTTGAATTGATTTTCCTACTGCATCTAATGATATCCGTGCAGTATATTTCTCGATTATTCCAGTATCTTGTAATCTCTTTAGCCTTTCGGTAACACTAGGACGGCTGAGGTGTAAGTGCTCAGTCATTTCTGTAATCGTCATTCTCGCATCTTCTTGTAGTAATAACGTAATTTTCTTGTCAATTTCATCCATGAATTATGCTCCTTTGCAAAATTGAAATTAAATTTCCGAAATAAATACATAATATAAAATCTAATGTTAAATTACATGCACTTTTGTATATTGAATAGAATGATAACTTTCTATAATTAAAATATAAATGGAGGTGCATGTAATGTCTAATCATTTTGGTGAAACAATTTCTATTAAAAAGGGAACAGCCTTATACGTCGGAGCGGTTCTAGGATCAGGAATTCTTATATTACCTGGTATGACAGCGAGTGTAGCAGAGGGGAATGCAATTGTTTCTTGGCTTGTTATGATATTACTTAGTATTCCACTTGCATTCACATTCGCATTTTTATCGATAGAGCATCCAAGTGCTGGTGGAATAGCTACTTTTGCAGAAAAAGCTTTCGGTAAAAAGATAGGTGCTATTATAGGATGGTGTTTTTTTATTGCAGGTAGTGTTGGGCAAATCGTAGTCTCAATGACTGGTGGAATGTATATAGTGAGAGTGTTTGATTTATCATCATATTTTTCTTACGTTATAGCGCTTATTATTTTAAGTACTTCAATTGTTTTCAATTTATATGGGTTAAAAATGAGTGGGTGGTTTCAAGTATGTATTGGTGTATTAACTTTCTTTATTTTAATCGTAACTATTATTAGTTCGCTATCTTATATTGAAATGAAGAATATAAATGTACATATTTCTATGCAAGAAATAAATCCAATTTTAGAGGCATCATTATTAATTTTTTGGTCTTTTTTCGGCTGGGAAGCTATTGCAAGTTTAGCTCCAGAATTTAAAACACCTAGAAAAAGAAATATTATTTTATCTACGGGATTTGCGATTGTTATTATTGGAGTTTTATATATAGGTATTGCATTATCAGTAATTGGAACGAAATCTTATTATATCAATGCTGATAATACTACAGCTCTTGTGCTTGTAATCAAGCAAACTTTAGGTGAACAATTTGCATGGGTAATTGGATTTTTAGCTTTTATCATTTGTTTAGGGACGACAAATGCATTTATTGCAAGTATGGGTCGCTTAGGTTATTCACTAGGGAAAGAAGAAATTGCACCTCGTTATTTAGCACATATTAATGAAAAAAGAGAAAACCCAACAAATGCAGTAAAAGTGGTAGGTTGTATTGCAATAATTGGTTTACTAATAAGTTTCGTTTTTCAAATTAGTATAGAGAACATCGTATTAATACCAAACTCATTAGGAATTATTACATATATAGTCGGTGCTGCGGCTGGAATGAAATTAATAAAAAACAAGTTAGGAAAAGTTTTTTCTGTAGTAGCTTTTACATGTTGCATAGTGGTTTATCCTTTTATTGGGGGAGTAATACTTATTCCATTGGTAGTATCATTCATATGTTTATGCTATTTGCGGTTTCGTAACAGAAGATAAATAAGAATGAGATTATAGAAATCTAAATATTTAAAGATATTAAATTTTTTTCGTTTCATATATAATTGTGAAGGGGGAATATTTGTAACTATTTGTAAAAAAGGGAGGCGTCTATAAAATGCATGAAATTGCTAAGTGGGATTTAGATTCATTGTATTCGAATGAAGATATCCTATCTCCAATATTGAAGCTGAAAGAACAATTTTTTGTAACAAAAGATATAGTGATTCTTTCAAAACTTATTCAAGCTATTGAAAAAGCAGAATACTATTTGTACTGTCGATCGGCTGAAGAAAGTGTTACATCGGATAATACTAGATTGACTGTGAAAGTAAAGGAATTAAAAAGTGAAGTGCAGCAAGTCATACAGCAAAGTGAGGTGGAAATTACCGATAGTACTAGGCTAATAAAAGATGAACTAAGTGCGTGGGAAAATATGTACATACAATTAAGGAATAGGATAGAAATAGAGCACAATAATAAGCAATTATCATTTGGACAAGCAAATCATGTTGCAATGAATAGTGATAATGAAAAGGAAAGGCTAGAAGTATTCGAGTCATTAACATGTGCTTTACATAAGGAGAAAGAAATTTTTGCTACTGTATTAAATCAAATAGGAAGATTGCGTAATACAAAGAGTAATGAATTAGAAGACATAGATATTTTAACTCAATCTTTTCATGCAAATGGCATTTCAGAAACTGTATTATTACAAATATGGAATGCGACTGAAGAAAATCTTGATAAATTAGTAAGTGTTTTAAATGTGTATAAGAAAGGTAGAGCTTCGATTACATGGCATGAACTTATGACAGTAAAGGAAAATAATGAGGTAATTATTCCTTTTTCGGTAGCAGTACAAAACATATACGATGCATTAAAAAATATAGATGAAGAATTAGCAGAATTTGCACGTCATGCGATAGAAAGTGGTTGGGTAGATGCAGAGCTGAGAGAGAATAAACCACCAGGTGGATTTTGTGCTCCTTTTTTCAGTGAGAAAGAATCTCGAATCTCAATGCGTTACGACGGAAGTATCGATAGTGTAAGAGTACTTGCCCACGAACTAGGACATGCTTGGCATTTTTATAATATGAGTTTTGAACAATCCTCTTCTTTTTTAGATGATTATTTGCCAATGAGTACAGCTGAATCAGCATCTATTTTCTTTGAAACGGTGCTTATAAATTATCTAATTCAAACAACAGATAGTATAGATATGAAAAAGTCATTGCTTAGCTGGAAAATAAGAAACTGTTTTAATTATGTAATGGCAATTCGAGCATCGTACGAATTTGAGAAGAACTTTTACGAGAAATGTAAAGAAAGTCCTTTAAGTGCTGATGAAATCGAAAAATTATCTATAGTAGCGCAAGAAAAAGCATATGGAAATTCATTATCAGAATATCAGCCGTTTGTTTGGATGAAATATGTTCAGTTTTATTTAGCAGATGTTCCTTTTTATAATTATCCATACACATTTGGGTATTTAGCTAGTTTTAGTTTATTAGAAATAGCTAAAGAAAGGAAAAGTATTTTTCACTTGAAATATAAAGAGTTTTTACGAGAAACAGGAAAAGCTCCAGTGGAAGAACTGATGAAAAAATATTTTGAAATAAATATAACGAGCTATGAATTTTGGGGTAAGGCTTTTAGACAAATTTCTATAGATATTGATGAATATTTGAGGCTTATATAAGGGGCGAGTATAGTGGATTACCAACTTATAAAGGGAATACCTTTTTCAACTTTAGAATATACAAAAGCTATAAGTTTATTAAAAAGTTGGCTACATGAAAAACAAGAGAAACCAAGATTTGTAGTAACTGCAAATCCTGAAATTGTTATGTCTGCAAAGGAAAGTACGGCTAAATCTAAACAGTTTAAAAAGATGTTACTATCTGCGGATTTAATAACAGCGGATGGAATTGGTGTCGTAATTGGCTCGAAAATATTAAAAGGAACGCTGAAAGAACGCGTCACTGGGGCAGATATCACTCACGATTTAATAAAATATTGTAACGATAATCGATACCGTGTCTTTCTTTTTGGAGCTGCACCAGAAAGTAATAAAAAGGCATTAGTAAAATTAAATGAGCAGTTCCCAGGCGCACAGTTTAAAGGACAGCATGGATTTGTAAATGGTGAGGAAATAGAAGAAGTAAAAATGAAAATAAAGCAATTCAAGCCGCACTTATTGCTAGTAGGACTAGGTTCACCGAAACAAGAAGAATTCATCTATGAAAACATACAAACATTAAACGTTCCACTATCTATTGGTATTGGAGGTATGATCGATATATTATCTGGTACTGTAAAAAGAGCACCGAAAATTATGAGGGATACAGGAACTGAATGGTTATATAGATTACTCTCACAGCCGAAAAGATTAAAGAGACAAATCGTACTTCCGAAATTTTTATTGTCGGTTATGTCTGAAAGAATTAAAGGGAGTAATTAATAAAGGAGAGTACATTCATGAACAGAATCGGAATTATCGGAGCAATGCAAATTGAAATAGACTTACTTTTAGAAAAATTAGTTGTACAAGAAGAACAAATAATTGCGGGAATGCCTTTTTACGTTGGAGAATTCATGGGAACTGAAGTAATTGTTACAAGATGTGGTGTAGGGAAAGTAAATGCAGCCGCATGTACGCAAACATTAATTCATAAATTTGATGTAGATGCTATCATCAATACAGGTGTTGCTGGTGGATTACACCTAGATGTAAAAGTTGGTGATATTGTTATTTCAACGAATGTTACCCATCATGATGTAAGTAAGACTCAAATGAAAAACTTATTTCCGTTTCAAGAAGAATTTATCGCAAGTAAGGAATTAGTAGAGCTAGCGCGTAAAGCATGTAATAGTAGTTCTTTACATATGGAAATTCATGAAGGAAGAATCGTAAGCGGTGAATGTTTTGTTGAAGATTCAAAACTAAAAGCGAAATTAATAGATGAATATGCACCACATTGTACAGAAATGGAAGGTGCAGCAATTGGACATGTTGCCTACATAAATGAAGTACCGTTTCTCGTTATAAGATGTATTTCTGACAGCGCAGACGATGAAGCTCAAATTTCTTATGATGACTTCGCGAAAACGGCCGCAAACTATTGTTCAGAAATTATCGTTGAGATGCTTAAAAATATATCAAGTAAAACTGTATTATAATTCAAAAGGAGAGAATGAAATGTTACAAGCATTAATTTTTGATATGGACGGAACGTTATTTCAAACAGATAAAATTTTAGAATTATCGTTAGATGATACTTTTAATCATTTACGTTCATTACAATTATGGGATACGGTAACACCTATTGATAAGTACCGTGAAATCATGGGTGTGCCATTACCGAAAGTTTGGGAAGCTTTATTACCGGATCATTCTCTTGAAATAAGAGAACAAACAGATGCATATTTTTTAGAAAGATTAATTGAAAACATTAAGAGCGGAAAAGGTGCTTTATATCCGAATGTAAAAGAAATTTTTACATATATAAAAGAAAATAATTGTTCAATTTATATTGCTAGTAATGGTTTAACTGAATATTTACGAGCAATTGTATCTTATTATGATTTAGACCAATGGGTTACTGAAACGTTTAGTATTGAACAAATAAACTCACTTAATAAAAGCGACTTAGTAAAAAGTATTTTGAACAAATATGATATAAAAGAAGCAGCTGTAGTTGGGGATCGTTTATCTGATATAAGCGCAGCTAAAGATAATGGCTTGATTGCGATTGGATGTAATTTTGATTTTGCACAAGAAGATGAACTTGCCCAAGCTGATATAGTAATAGATGATTTACTGGAGTTGAAGGGGATATTGCCTGCTATACAGAGATAATAAAATTGTTTAAATTACAATATAATCATTCTAAAAATAATAAAGTCGTTTAAAAATCTTTCTTCCATTAACGGAGTAAATTGCTTAGTGGGGAATTAAAATAAGTACTTGTGGCTTCTGAAGAAATGGAAAAAGAAAGATGTTAAATACAAAGTAGACTCTGTTATACAGAGGTAAAGATAGTGGTATTCATTTGTGATGGATTAGTAATGGTTTGATTTGGATTATAAAGTGTGTGTTATTTTTGCCAAGTACTATATGACTTATTCTATGGAGGGAATATGATTAAAAATAATTTTAAAATTAGTAATATTCCTGCGGTTTTATGGGGAGATAAAAGTGAAAAAGTTTTTATTGCAGTACATGGAAATATGTCAAATAAGGAGGATACAGTTATTCAAAAATTAGCTGAAGAAGCTAATCAAAAAGGTTATCAAGTATTAAGTTTTGATTTACCCGAACATGGAGAAAGAACAAATGATAATACACTTTGCAAAGTACAGGTTTGTGTTAGTGAATTATCTATAATTATGAATTACGCAAAAGAACATTGGAAACAAGTAAATGTGTTTGCATGTAGTATCGGAGCTTATTTTAGCCTTATAGCCTATCAAAATGATGTGATAGAAAAGGCATTATTTTTATCACCAGTAGTTAATATGGAACGAATTATCGAAAATATGATGAAATGGTTTAATGTAACACCAGAACTTTTGCAAAAAGAAATGACTATAGAGACACCAATTGGCCAAAAGTTATATTGGGATTATTTATGCTATGTAAAAGAACATCCTATTAATACATGGAATATAGATACATATATTATGTACGGAGCTAAGGATGAACTGTGTGAATTTGAAATTATTAATGATTTTACAAAAAAACATCGTTGTGCATTAGAAGTCATGGAGACAGGTGAACATTATTTTCATACTGAAGAACAGTTAAAGATATTTCAACAGTGGTTACACAAACATATCAATTAACGAAGTATAATTTATCTTGGGTCTGTTTGAGAATAAACTAATATAATATTTCATCATATTTGAGTACAAATAGTTTTAAACGTATAGCAATTAAACAATTATATTATCGATTTACATCTGAAGTGCAAAATACGCATGACACAAATTGAATGAAGTAACAACCATAAAAATGCTCAGAATAAATAGTTCTTGAGCATTTTATTTCATATTAAGGGGGAATTTATTTGAAAGATATACATATTCAACAAATTGAAGATTTAATGTTATACGAACACAATTACCTTGTTCAAGAAAGCAAAGAAGAAGGATTTAATTTCCTAATAAAACTAATAAGTGAATATGAAAATAAAATAAACACATTTAATAAAACTGGTGAATGTTTATATGGTATTTTTCAAGGGGAAAAGTTAATTGGAATAGGAGGGTTGAATGAGGATCCTTATACAGAAAATAATAAGATTGGCCGATTAAGGAGATTTTATATTTTAAAGAATTATCGTCGTATAGGGCTAGGGAAGTTGTTATTAAACCAACTATTATCTTATGCGGAAAAGAATTTTAAAGTAGTTGTTTTACATACAGATACAAAGCAAGGCGATGCATTTTATACTGCAAATGGATTTGTGAAAGGGGAATTATTTAAAGGATCTAGTCATTATAAAGTATTATATGAGTAAAAAAGAGACCTCAGCTTCGAAACCATACGCTTATGAAGTCTCTTTTTTCTAGTCAATTATGTTCAACGTTCATTTCTTTCAATAGTCCCTTCGGATCACCTTTTACATAATAGAAATGTGGATTATTTTCATCGTCGTAAAGCATAATATAAGGTTTTTGATTAAGAGGGAGGAGAATAAGTACTTCATCAATTGTTGTTTGTAGCCATTGATTTGTAATAGAAACTGGTTTAGATAAAGGGATTTTTATCATGTGACCATCTTTTGGAACGACATTTAAGTTTTTGAACGGGCCAGTAATGGATTTAGCATATTGAACAGCTTTTTTTTGAATAGCTGGATCTAAAGATTGTTTTTGAACGACCATTTCTTTTTGACAATCAAATACTTCAATTTGTTGATTTGTATTTGCGAACACATTTGTCGATAATAAGAAACAAAGAAGAGTAATGACTCCGATTTTTTTAATCATAATACAACACCTCGTCTTTACTATACCCTTAAAAAGTTCAAATATTTTTCTGTCACATTTATGTAACAAAGAAGTTGTATAATACAATTGGTTTTTGTTTAAAAGCAATGGAGGATAATTCATGAAAGTATTAATTGCAGATGATGAACAAGATATGTTAAGGATTTTAAAAGCTTATTTTGAAAAAGAAGACTTCGAAGTGTTATTAGCGAAAGATGGAGAGGAAGCACTTCAAATATTTTATGATGAGAAAATTGATTTAGCTATTTTAGACTGGATGATGCCGAAACATAGTGGTATTACTGTCTGTCAGGAAATAAAAAAGAATTCAAGCGTAAAAGTATTAATGCTTACGGCGAAAAGTGAAAGTGAAGATGAATTAGTAGCGCTTCAAAGTGGTGCAGATGAGTACGTAAAAAAACCATTTCATCCAGGTGTATTAATAACTAGAGCGAAAAAGCTTATACAGCATGATGATGTCATTCAAGTTCAAGATTTGAAAATAGATTTTACTAAAAATAAAGTTTATAAAAATGACAAAGAGTTAGATATTACAAAAACAGAGCTAGAATTAATAAAGTGTTTTTTAAATCATAAAGGCATGATTTTAACTCGTAAAAAATTGTTAGATATCGTATGGGGATATGACTATTTTGGAGAAGAGCGAACTGTTGATACACATGTAAGAAGATTACGTAAAAAAGTTGGAGAAAATATTATAAAGACGCACCGTGGGTTAGGATATAGTTTGGAGGAACAGAGTGAATAAACTTGGAAAAAAACTATTTCTCAGCATTTCTTTAACTGTTATTCTTATTTTTACGATTTCTTTATTATTAATCAACTATCTTTTACCGAAATATAATATTTACAAAACACGAGAAAGTTTAAAAGGTATTACAGCACAAATACAGTCCATACCGAGCGAACAAATAGATGAAGCAATTTCTAGCATTGAAAATAAAGGAACTGTTACGATTGCGTATACATCAATTAACAATTCGGAAGATCATATTAATGATGAGTTACGCTTGCAACTTACAAGGAAAAGAGTTGCCCTTAATAAACTTTGGATTACAAAAGGTGAAATAATAAAAGTAAAGAACTTCGGACAATTGAATAAAATATATGATCAAGAGAAAACCAAATCTAGTTTTTTTGTGAAATATATTGCGAAAAACGATATGTTGATTTTAGTAGGGGTTTCTATCGCACATTCGAATGAAATAATAAAAACGTTAAACGCATTGTATTTATTCATTTTAGGTATGACGATTTTACTTATTATTGTACTTGTATGGATATTGTCAAAAGCAATTACGACACCACTGAAAGAATTAAGTGATGTCGCAGAAGATATTTCACGTTTAAAGTTTAAAAAGACAAAAGTGAAAACGAATGATGAAATAGGAGAGTTAGCCGATAGTATTAATATCATGAGTGAAAAACTACATGAAGCACATCAAGATTTAACAGATCGTAATGAACATTTAAAACGATTTATGGGTGATGTGACGCATGAATTAAAAACACCAATAGCACTAGTAAAAGCATATTCTATGGGAATAAAAGATGGTCTAGATGATGGTACGTACATAGATACAATCATTAAACAAACAGATCAAATATCAAATTTAATTGAAGAATTATTACGATTTTCTAAATTGGAAAGAGATGTTTTGCAAAAAGAAGAATTCTCTATTAAATCACTACTCCAAAGTATTATAGATAAGCATAAGATTGAACTGGATTCAAAAGAAATTGATTTGCATGTGAATTATAATGTTGGCGATGCAATTATTTATGCAGATGTAAATAAAATGAGTATGGTATTACAAAATTTAATTTCCAATGCGATAAAATATACAACAAATCAAAATATAAAAATTACTTTAGAAGATCGAAATGAAAGTGTATATTTTCAAATTCAAAATGGTATGAATGGTGAACAAATGAAAGATATCGATAAAATTTGGGAGCCTTTTTACGTCTTAGAATCTTCTCGTAGTAAAGACCATTCAGGTACAGGACTAGGTTTAGCAATCGTGAAAAGTATTTTAGAAAGGCATGGTTTTGACTATGGTGTATCTACTATAGAGGGAGAAATACGGTTTTATATAACTATGAAGAATGAATAATTTAATACGATTAGAAGCATCGTCTATTAATAGGCGATGCTTCTAATTGATTATATGTGAGTAGTAAACGAGAATAAATAACTTCGAAAAATCGTTGGAAGAGTGTTCTGCAAATTTCTCAAGTGGTTGCATGAAGTGTTAACTGAATTTTCAGTAATTTTGTTGTATAGTAAAAGGAGAAATATATGGGGAGGAAAGAGTATGGGGAAAAAGAAAATAGCTACACTATCAGCAATATTATCTTTATCAATTGCATCAGGTGTTTCTAGTATGACTGCGTATGCGGACAATAAAGACACAAACTACATAAATAAGAATGACGTTAAATTAAATGGAAAAATTTCAGAAGCGTTACGTTCAAACACGAAGATTGAATTAGAGAATGGGATGACAAAACCGATTTACTCGCTTGATGAAGCGATTGTTGAAAATTTATTTGTAGAAACGGAAGTAGATAGTGATCGAGATGGAAAAAAAGATCGAGTATCAGTAAAAGTTATGCGTCCAAAAACTGATCCAAATGTGAAAGTTCCTGTTATATATGAAATGAGTCCATATCGAGCGGGTTTAAAAGACGTTCCTGTATATAATGTAGATGAAGAATTGTATGCGTATGAAGGCAAACCGTATGGAGCTGTTAATCTTGGTTCATACGGAAATTATTATGTACCAAGAGGCTATGCAGTCATTTTAGGTGAAAGTATTGGAACTGGAAAATCAGATGGATGTCCGACTACTGGGGACGAACAAGAAATATTAGGGACGAAATCTGTCATTGATTGGGTAAATGGACGTGCGAAAGCATATACAGAAAATGGTGAGGAAGTTAAAGCCGATTGGTCAACAGGAAATGTAGGTATGACTGGAGTCTCTTATAATGGTACGTTACCGAATGCTGTTGCAACGACAGGCGTTGAAGGGTTAAAAACAATTATACCAATTGCAGCGATTAGTAGTTGGTATGATTATTATCGTGCAAACGGTGCAGTCATTGCGCCAGGTGGATACCAAGGAGAAGATACAGATAATATGGCAGAAGCAGTACTAACAAGAGAAAATCCTGAAGTTTGTGGACAAGTAATAAAAGAGTTAACAGCAGGACAGGACCGAAAAACTGGTAATTATAATGATTTTTGGGACAAACGTAATTATGTAAAAGATGCTAAAAACGTAAAAGCGAGTGTATTTGTTGTTCATGGTTTAAATGATTGGAATGTAAAGACGAAGCAGTTTGCGCAGTGGTGGGAAGCGCTTGGAGAGAATGGTGTCCCTCGTAAAATGTGGTTACATCAAGGTGGACACGGTGGGACATCAACGAATGACTGGCAAAAAACACAAAATAAATGGTTTGATTACTGGCTATATGGAATTGAAAATGGCATTATGAATGAACCAATGGTTGATGTACAACGTGAAAATAAAACATGGGAAAAATTAAAAAACTGGCCAGATCCAGCAGCTGTACCGTCAAAAATTCGTATGTATTTAAGTAACAAAGCAGTTAATTTACCATTGAGCATGGGGACTGTTAATAAGGTGTTTTCATTCGTAGATGATGCAAAAATGAAATCAAACGAATTAGTAGCAAACCCAGAATTAGAAGTAGCCAATCGATTAGTGTATACAATGCCTATACTGCCAAAAGATACGCGTATAAGTGGTACGCCAAAGATTTCAATTACAGGAAATATTGATCGATCTGTATCAAATTTAACAGCATTACTTGTTGACTATGGAGGAACGAAGCCGGAAATCGTAACACGAGGCTGGATGGATCCACAAAACTTAAAGAGTATAGAAACTTCAACAGCGATTCAACCGGGCAAAGATTATACATTTACATGGGACATGCAGCCAGATGATTATGTCTTTAAAGCTGGGCATCAAATTGGAGTTGTTTTAATTGCAAGTGATTATGATTATACAATTAGACCAAAAGCGGGCACGAAGCTTACAGTGAAATTAAGTGAAGTGACATTGCCAATTGTGAAATAAATAGTTATGGATAAAGGGCTTACTACAAAGTAAGCTCTTTACATTTTGAAAGGGGGAGTTTAATGTGAATGTTTATTGGTAGATACAAAAAGGCTTACAATAAATAAAAAAATTGCATTTATGATCAATAGGCCACTAAATGTAAGCCCAGCAAAACCTCCAGCGAATCCATCTCCTACTTTTTCACCAATTACATGCAAAGTGGCAAAGAAAACGATGGGGGAAGAAAGAATGAAAATGCCACTTGTAATTTTCCATATTCGTCTATACTTCTTTGCAATAAAGAAAATTACAGCATTAAAAGCAATAAGAAGTAAAAGAAATATAATGAATGAATTCATCATAGGCTCCTCTTGGTAAAATTCTGAATTTTCATTCGCAAGGGTATGTTATATAATATGATTATATTGTATGGAAAGCGAGTGATATATTATGACAGTCAGCTCTTTCGAATTTTCATTAAAAGTAAAGGTACAGGAAGATTAATTGAATGAAAATCTTCCGTACGTAAAAAACGGAGGAGAAAATAAATGTTTAGTTTTTATAGTACACTTTGCACGGAACTTTACGATTTCACAAAGCCTGTCGGTTATTCTTTAAATGGTGATATTGAGTATTACGAAGAACGTTTAAAAAATTGCACCGGAAGAATTCTCGAAGCAGCGGTAGGATCAGGGCGTGTCATCATCCCACTTCTAGAGGCTGGATTTAAAGTAGATGGGATAGATTATTCACCTGAAATGCTAGAATCGTGCCGCGTGCGATGTAAAGAGAGAAACTTACATCCTAATTTATATGAAGGAAGCTTACAACAATTTTCACTGCCACATAAATACGAGGCAATTATCATTCCTACTGGATCTTTTTGTTTAATTGAAAATCGTGTGGATTCTATAAACGCATTGAAATGTTTTTATGAACATCTTAATCCAGGCGGGCGATTAATCGTAGATATTATGCTTCCCCATGACTGGAAGACTGGGGAAATTCATACATCGACTTTTTCTTTGCCGAGCGGAGATGGAATTACATTAGAAAATAAATCAATTGAAATAGATTGGCTGAACCAAGTTACTCTATCATATTTAAAATATGAAAAATGGAGTAAAGGACAGTTAGTACAAACAGAACTACAACGCTTTGCGGTACGCTGGTATGGAATAGAAGAGTTTAAACTTCTGTTAGAAAGTATAGGTTTCTCTAACATTACTTGTTCTGCTGATTATGTTTATGAAAATGAACCGTCAAATGCTAATCAAATGTTTACTTTTGAAGCCGTACGAAAAGAAAAATGAAGAACTACCTAAGAAAACAAGGCGATCGACATAATATCGATTGCCTTGTTTTATTTGTATATTATTTACATGCTATTTCGTTTTCATCGTCCAAGCATCTTTCTATTAACTACATATGCTATTTATATTAGAGACAGTCACTATTTTAAATAGAACTGTTATTTTTCTATAAATGTTATTTTGGAGAAGTGGGGGGATAAATTTGGAAAACGTAGAACAAGATAGAATTGAGAATCAAGTGTATTCAAATCGTGTAGTAAGATCAGAATTTGATGCGAATTGGGAAACGTGTATATCAAAAAGTGGTTATGTAATTTATGTAGCAACAAGTAACAATGCTGAAGTAACAGTACTTCTTGCAGATGGTTCAAGTAAATTATTAATTTTTGAAAAAGGCGGTAAAGTAGTAGTAGGTGGCGGTGGAACAAGTCATTACAGTAAGCCGCATATCGCAAGAAATATTTAAGGAGTTAATTGAGAAGAAACCTATAAGTAACATAGAAAAAGCATTTCCTATTTCGGGAAATGCTTTTTCTATGTTATAGTATAATAGTGTTTCAAAACAATGTTATTTTAATATATTTCAGATTTTGTTGTGTATTATTTTTATATTAAATTAGTTGTGTAAGTATTTTTTTATATAAGGAGTAATAATTAGAAAAATGAAAAATATCGACTTTATACTAGAAAGTGATGAGGCATTAAAACCGTCTGAACGATTAGTACTATTATTATTAGAGAAGCATAGAATGTTATATACGAACGATCTATTAGCATTATCTAATTTATCATATAAAACATTAACGGATTCATTAACAGCACTAGTTTTAAAATCATATGTACTAAAGGAAACAGGCAAGGGAAGAAGACAGAATTGTTATAGATTGGTATGATAAGATTCCTCATTTTAGAGATCTTATATTAATGTTTTTGAATGTAAGGGTAAATTCTATTTTGGTTTTCAAATGAAAAATACAGGGCAAGGCTCGCTTGTATATTTGAATTTCATTTTTATTAATGTAATTCTATCAGTATTGAAAATAGAAAAATAAAATAAACTGCAAAAAACAGAAATAAAAAAACAATCCGTTTTTAAAATGGATTGTTTTTTATTGGAATAATATTATTTAATGAATGGAAAACAGGAATGATTATTCTACTTCACTTGTATACTTTTCAGGTAATAATTCCATTACGTTACATTTTACAAGTTCACCATTATAAGAGAGTATAACATTCGTATTTTTTCCGTAATCACTTATTAATTCTCGACACATCCCACATGGAGCAACAACCCAACATTTTTCTATATCTTCATGAGGGTGTGGGTGTGCAACTGCTACAATGGTATCAAATTCATAATCACCTTCGGAAATAGATTTTCCTATTGCCATGGCTTCACCACATACTGTTATTCTTCCAACATTTGCTTCAACATGCACTGCTGCATAAATATTACCCGTTTTAGTTCGTACAGCTGAACCGATATGATGACGACCATATTTATAGTTTTTTTCGATTACTTTTTCAGCAGCTGTAATTAAATTATAGTCTTCACTATTTAAAGGCATTACTTGTAACATAATTTCTCCTCCTTATAAAACATGATTATTGATATTTTAACGGGATATTTTAATATTTAAAACAAAAGATAGAAATACGATAGATAATATTGTTATGTAAACTGTTATTTTAAGAGGAAAATATAATAATCAATAGAACATATAGAAGAGTGTAATTAAATATTTTGAATGATGGGAGATTATTATGGAGATTTTACAATCAATAGCACAAGCTGTTATAAGTGGTAATAAGGAAAAAGTGGTGGAGTTTATAAAGACGAATCCAAGTGCAGTTAATGAATTTAGTGAAGATGGGTGGACGCTACTTCATTTAGCGGCTTATTTTGGACAAAAAAAGCTAGCGAGTTTTCTTTTAGAAAGTGGTGCAGATATACATATTAGAGCAAAGAACGAAAACGAAAATACACCTTTACAAGCGGCAATAGCGAATAAGCAAATTGAACTTGTTGCTTTCTTAATTGAAAAAGGATCAGATGTAAATGTTATACAAAGTGGTGGTTGGACGGGTCTCCACGAAGCAGCATTATTAGGGAATGAAGAAATTATCGTATTGCTTCTTAAAAATGGAGCTAATAAGATGATTGAGAAAAATGATGGAAAAACAGCCTATGATATTGCATTAGAAAAAGGACATGAGCACCTTTTACATTATTTGCATCAGGAAGTGAACATATGATGAATAAATGGAGTATAGGTGTATTTTTATTTGATGATGTAGAAGTGTTAGACTTTGCAGGGCCATTTGAAGTTTTTTCTGTAACCGAAGCGGATGAAGAAAAACCATTTACTGTTTATACAGTTAGTCAAAATGGAGAAATGATTACAGCAAGAAACGGATTAAAGGTACAGCCGGATTATAGTATTGAAGATTTACCACCAGTTGATATTTTACTTATTCCAGGTGGTAAAGGTGTTCGGGAAAAGGAAGTGAAAAATGATATTATAATCAATTGGGTTCGTCAGCAAATGAAAGAAGTAAAACTAATGACTTCAGTTTGTACTGGAGCGTTATTACTTGCGAAAGCCGGTTTACTGGATGGCTTAAAAGCCACAACGCACTGGGCTAGTATTCAAACGTTCAAAAAAGATTTTCCGAATGTAGAAGTAATGGAGAATGTGAAATTTGTAGATGAAGGGCACATCATTACATCGGCAGGTATTTCAGCTGGTATTAACATGTCATTTCATATTGTGAAAAATTTGTTAGGTGTGGAGGTTGCTGAGGATACGGCAAAAAGTATGGAATATGATATTGATTTACAAAATTAAAAAAGCCCAAATTGGGCTTTTTTCTTATTTTAAGTGTATATAGGTATGATCTATGCTCTAAACTTAAGCTCTTAAATAGTCATTCTGGTTTTATCAAATGTACGACAATGCATTTCTTTTCTCCTTGTAATCATGTTAAAACAAGGAGAAATTTGTATGTAAAAAAACTCTTCTACAATAGTAGAAAAAGAATAACAGAAACTACTATTTTATGCCAGTATACATAAAAAAGTGCAATATAAATATGGAAATGTCGTCGAATGCTATCTTTAATTGGTTAATTAGTGAGATATTTTTGTGAAGGAGCTTATTTTATAAGAATAGAATTAAAGTTAATAAGAAATCATGCCGATGGTAGTGAAAATATATGTGTTAGGGGGATTTCATAATGAGGAAACTCAAGCGAATAAATGTTCCTAATATACAAGAACAACTATCACAGTCTAATGAGAATCGAGCAATTAATAAGAAAAAACTAAGGCGATTTATATTCATGTTTATATTTATTGCGGCGGCTACTTTGTACGTTCAATTTATTTTAACGAAACAACAAGAAATAATTGTAGAAAAAAAAGATACAATAACGAACCAAAAAAAACAATTGCTTTCTTTAAAGAAAGATAAGGCTTCTTTAAAGACTAACATAGAAAATTTAACAGACGATGAAGAAGAAATTTTAAAGTTTGCGAGAAAAGAATATCAATTTTCTAAATCAAATGAAACTATATTTGTGTTGCCGAAGTAGTGTAATAGAACAGTTAGCAATAGCTAGCTGTTTTTTCATGTATGAATGTCATGGTACAAGAAACAATTACATATTGTAAAAATGAAGAGCTCGAGCTGTTTTTGTACTTATGGAATATATACGAAAATAAATGTTGTTAAAATTCTGTCAATTGTATTATAATACAAGGTAAGCGGATACATTTTTTAATCCATGTTGAGTTTATCACTCATACGACTATTAAGAAAACCGTTATCCCGTATTAGAAAGGAAGAGAGCTGTGTACGCTTCAAATACAATTTATGTCGTAGGGGATGCGAAAGCACCTCAAAATAATCCCATTACCGAAAAGTTTAAAAGCTATTTTGTAGCGTTTGTACTTGTTAAGGAGACTGGGGAAATTGTAGATGCAGATTGCTCAGCGACAATTGCATTAACATCTCAATTCGTTAAATATTTATTTCTACATAAAAATATTAATGACCCAGAATTAATAATGGAAATAAAAGATCGTTATTTCGGTTCGTGTCAAAAAGCACTACTTGTAGCATTAAAAGATGCACAGAAAAAATATAATCAAATCGCTGCTTTGTCTACACATTCCTAGACAAAATCCAGCCGTAAGAATCTTCTTATGGCTGGATTTTTTTATTTCCCACTAACCTTCTACATGAAAAGTAGGCAAAAGAGGAGATGTATTGCTCCAAAATCATTGAGGATTAAGGTTCCATTTTGCCAGACAATGAAAGGATGAACAAAATGAAAATTACTGATGTAAAAGTAAATCGTAGAAGTGTAAATCTGCATACACCGTTTAAAACGGCGCTTCGTACTGTAACCGAAATAGAAAGTATAGACGTATATATTCATACAGATGAAGGAATTGTTGGCAAGGGTGCTGCAGCTGCAACACCAGTTATTACGGGGGATTTCGCTAGTGGGATTGAAGAAGCAATTTTAGGGCCGATGCGTTCAAGTTTAATTGGTCAAGATATTACTCAGTTTCAGCAGTTACTACAGCACATTCAAATGAGTTGTATTGGAAATCCAAGTGCAAAAGCGGCGGTAGATATCGCTTTATATGATGTGTATTGTCAATATCATAACGTTCCACTTTACGCATTATTAGGTGGAAAAAAAGAAATTCACACAGATATTACTGTAAGTGTAGATGAACCGTTCATTATGGCGAAAGAGGCAAAGCAACATGTAGAAAAAGGATTTCAAACTTTGAAAATTAAAGTGGGGAAATCTGCCCCTTTAGATTTAGAACGTATTGAAGCGATTCGAAATAGCGTACCAAAAAATACGACGTTACGATTAGATGCAAATCAAGGTTGGAATCCAAAAGAGGCAGTTTCTATTATTAAAGAGATGGAAAATCGTCATTTAAATATTGAATTTATTGAACAACCTGTTCATGCGAAAGATTTGGATGGTTTAAAGTACGTCAAAGATCATGTAAAAACGCCTATTATGGCAGATGAAAGCATATTTTCAGCGGGTGATGCATTGAAAATCGTTCAAGGAGGATATGCAGACTTGCTCAATATTAAATTAATGAAATGCGGTGGTATACGTGAAGCTTGGCGTATTGCTGATATCGCAGAAACAGCTGGTGTAAAATGTATGGTCGGAAGTATGATGGAATCCTCACTTTCTGTTAGTGCTGTAGCCCATTTAGCAGCTGCCCATCCTAATATTCATTACTTCGATCTTGATGCACCGCTTTGGTTAATGGAAGAACCAGAAGGAATGACTTATTCTGGCTCAAAGGTAAACCTTCAATCGACAGTGAATAGTAAATCTTAGGAGAAGAGACTAGTAAACTATCTTTTAAGGGGGATATGTATGAAAAAAGTAGGAACTGCATTTTTAACAACTTTATTTATATTTTCATCGTTTACATCAGCACATGCTGAAGAGAAGAAAGATAGTAAGGCGTTTATCGATGTGTCTGCCGCAACACTTTGGACTGCACCTGATTCATTACGGCCAATTGATGTACCAAGCGCTATAAATCCAGTTGATTTGTGGAAGTGGACGAAATCGATGACACTTGATGAAAAACTTTGGTTAACAAACGCAAATAAATTAGAAACGCAAGCGCTATTAGGTCAAGAAGTAACGGTTGTTGATAAAAAAGGGGACTGGGTGAAAGTGTTAGTCCATGGTCAGCCAACACCACGAAATGAGGAAGGTTACCCAGGGTGGATGCCTGAAAAACAGTTAACTTATAATCAAGAATTTGCAGATAAAACAAATGAACCTTTCGTATTAGTAACGAAACCGACAGCAATTTTATATATAAATCCTTCTGAAAAACATAAATCGCTTGAAGTGAGCTATAATACGCGACTGCCGCTACTAAGTGAAGATACAATTTCATATCGCGTGTTGTTACCAAATGGACAGAAAGCTTGGCTACGAAAAAATGATGGAACGGTTTACCGTTCTCAAAATGATATTCCAACCCCGGCGGCCGATGATTTAATAAACACAGGGAAAATGTTTTTAGGATTACCGTACATTTGGGCTGGTACAAGTGGCTTCGGATTTGATTGTTCTGGATTTACACATACAATTTATAAATCGCACGGTATTACCATTCCGCGAGATTCTGGACCGCAATCGAGAAATGGAGTTGCAGTGGATAAAGAACATTTACAAAAAGGAGATTTAATTTTCTTCGCACATGATCAAGGGAAAGGTAGTGTTCATCACGTTGCTATGTATATTGGTGACGGAAATATGATTCACTCACCAAGAGCTGAAAGATCGGTAGAGATTATATCACTAAATACACCAGGATATATAGAAGAATACGCTGGTGCGCGTCGTTACTTACCTTAAAAAATAGAGGGAGGTTTTCAAATGAAAAAAGTTGTTCGTTACTCATTAGTTAGTACTCTGTTAGTTTCTTCAATTTTAGTTGGCTGCGCAAAAGAAAAAACAACGACAAAGCCGAAAGATGAGAAGAAAGTATTACAGTTACTAGAAACGGGTGAAATTCCGTCATTACATTCAGGGAAAGTAACAGATGCAGTATCATTTAACGTTTTAAATAACGTAATGGAAGGATTATTCCGCTTATCGAAAAATGATGAAGTGATTGAAGCTGGCGCACAAAAATATGAAGTGAGCAAAGATGGAAAAACATATACATTCCACTTACGTGATGCGAAATGGTCTAACGGAGATCCAGTAACAGCGCAAGATTACGTATATGCTTGGAAGCTGCTTATTAATCCGGATACTGCTTCTCAATATGCATACATTGCGTACGATGTGAAAAATGCGGAGAAAATAAATAAGAAACAACTAGGGTTAGAGGAATTAGGAGTAAAAGCGAAGGATGATAAAACGTTCGTTGTAGAGTTGGAACATCCTGTACCGTATTTTACGAAATTACTTATTTTACCATCATTCTATCCGATTAACGAAAAATATGCGAAAGAACAAGGTGATAAATACGGATTAGAAGCAAATAAAACGGTATATAATGGGCCTTTTACACTATCTGATTGGAAGCATGAAGCGAGCTTTACAATGAAGAAAAACGATAAGTATTGGGATAAAAAAGAAGTGAAGTTAGATGAAGTAAACTATCAAATTGTTAAAGAAATTTCAACTGCGGTAAATTTATATGAAACAGATAAAGTTGATAGAGCTGTCATTTCTACAGAATTCGTAGATAAATATAAAAATAATAAAGAGCTAAAACAATATACAGATCCAGTTATGTACTTCTTCCGATTTAATGAAAATGTGCCGGTTCTTAAAAATAAAAATGCACGTCTTGCACTAAGTACAGTGTTTGATAAGAAAGGACTTGCGACTTCGTTTTTAAATGATGGTTCGGTTGCTGCAAACTATTACGTGCCAAAAGGATTTTTAAAAGGTCCAGATAACAAAGATTTTAGAAGTACAGCAGGTGAGTTTAATAAAACGGATGTAAAACAGGCGAAAGAATATTGGGAAAAGGCGAAGCAAGAGACTGGTATAAATGAAGTAACGCTTGAGTTATTAAACTATGATTTAGAAAACTTTAAGAAAGTAGGAGAATACATTAAAGAACAGCTAGAGAAAAACTTACCAGGCTTAAAGGTAAATGTAAAATTACAACCACATACGCAAAAGCTAGCGCTAGAGAAGAAGAAAGAATATGAAATGTCATTATCACGTTGGCTGCCAGATTATCCAGATCCAATGACATATTTAGAAGTATTCCTTTCTGGAAGCAGTGTGAACAATACTGAATATGCAAATCCAGAATATGATGCGTTAATTAAGAAGATTAAAACAGAATTAGGTAATGATGAAAAAACTCGTTGGAAAGCATTGCAAGATGCTGAAAAGATGTTGCTGGATGATGCGGTAATTGCTCCAGTATTCCAGCGTGGATTATCTTACTTACAAAAGCCATATGTGAAAGATTTATACGTACATCAATTTGGACCAGCAACAAGTTTAAAGTGGGCAGATGTACAAAAATAAAGGATGAGAAAACAGACTCCACGTTTGTGGTAGTCTGTTTTTTAGTTAAAGTCGGGTAAATAGTACATGGTATAATTTACTAGTCTGTATAAAATTTTGGAGGGGAATGAAGTTTTATGTTTGAAGAAAAGAAAGTAATGCATACAAAAAGGTTATTCATGAGAAAGCCCATTATAGAAGATGTTGATCAATTTTATAGCATAGTAAAAGAAGAGGCTGTTGGCAAATGGCTTGCTAAATCAAAGGGAATGTCAAAGGAAGAAGTAAAGGACTATATTATGCAACTAATATCACATTGGGAACAGTATGGTTTCGGGGTATGGTTGTTAGTTAATAGAAATACAGGAGAGCTTTTAGGACATTGTGGTTTAAGAAAAATAGATGAAACAGGTGAAATAGAAATTATGTATTTACTTGATCCGGAATATTGGGGAAATGGATATGCGTCAGAAGCAGCAAAGGCTTCCATTCAATATGCAAAAGAGATGATGAATGTAAAAAGAATAATTGCTAGAGTAAAAGTAGCAAATGAGAACTCGAAAAAACTTTTACGAAATCTAGGGTTTATATATACTCATGAAGTTGATCATAGCGGGCGCCTATTATCATA
Organism: Bacillus cereus group sp. BcHK124; assembly: GCF_027712065.1. NCBI lineage: Bacteria > Bacillati > Bacillota > Bacilli > Caryophanales > Bacillaceae > Bacillus > Bacillus cereus group sp. BcHK124. The sequence goes on along the minus strand of NZ_JAQFPJ010000006.1, from coordinate 37,437 downwards.
TTTTGAACTCAATACATCATCCGAAGAATTCTAGACATTTCATATGTTTTTTCATTGTTAAAAAATAAAATTATTACTAAAATTTCAGTGTGAAATGTAGGTAGAATCTTGTATAATTAACGTGTTTCTATGGAAACATTTTCTTGCGCTATATAGGTCTTAATAGAACAAGAAAAGAAATACATACATGTATATAATAGATAAATAGAATGGAACATGTATAGAGAAAAAGGAGAGAAATGATGACGTGTCAAAGACAAGGGTTACAATTTAATTGCGATAGGAAGAGGAACAAAAAATGAAAATGAAGCATGCCTTTGGTCCCATAATTTTAGCGTGTGTGCTGTTTTTTATTATCATACTCATCCCATCGAAAAGTTTAGTATCACTGATTAGTGATAAGAAGGTAGAAGATGCGGCAACTTCTTTACAAAAAGAAAAATTACAAAGTGTATTCTTGCAACAGAAAATGTTAGAGAATTCGCAGTATTTACCGATGTACGGTTCATCTGAATTTTTACGAATGGATGCATATCATCCATCTAATTACTTTAAAGTGAATCCTGCAGGTTTTACGCCATATTTAATCGGAATTGGCGGTACACAAAGTTTAGCTCATATATTAAATATGACGTCTACTATGGATGAGTTAGAAGGTAAAAAAGTAGTCTTTGTTTTATCGCCACAATGGTTTACAAAGACTGGGGTTTCCCAAGGGGATTTTACGAACAATTTCTCCAAACAACAAGCATATCATTTTATTTTTAATGATAAAATAAATGTAGAAATGAAGAAGCAAATTGCGAAACGACTTTTAGATTATAAAGTTGTTCAAGAAGATGATATATTAAAAAATTCCTTAGAAGGTATTGTATATAATGATACGAAACATAACGTAAAAGCGGGCTTAGTTAAACCACTTGCTTATATGCATCGAAATATTTTAGATCATAGAGATTTATTTAACTCCATATTTAAGATTGAGCCGATGAAAGAAAAAACAAATGTGGGACTACGTTCAATTTCTTGGGTAGATGCACGCAAACATGCGGAAGAAGAAGGGAAAGCGGAATCTACTACAAACACATTCGGAATTGAAAATCCATATTACTATAAACATAATTTGAAGAAAAAGTTAAAAGGTCTAAAAAACTTTAGAGCAAATGAATCGTATGAAGAATCACCGGAATATGATGACTTACAAATTGTTTTAAATATTTTTAAAGAGAAAAATGTCAAGCCGCTCTTTATTTCTGTACCTGTAAACGGACCATGGTATGATTACGCTGGTTTCCCTAAAGAGCGCCGTGAAGTGTATTATAAAAAAGTTAGGGAACAAGTTGAGAAAGCAGGATACCCAGTAGTGGATTTCTCTGGCCATGAATATGATAAGTATTTCTTAAAAGATACAATTCATTTAGGTTGGAAAGGCTGGATTTACTTTGATGAAGCAGTGCAAAACTTTTATACTGAAAAATAAGTGTGGAGAAAAAGGAACGGCTATAAGCTGTTCCTTTTTTTAGAATAAATGATTTTGATGGGGGCAATTCGGAAAGGCGTGTATATCTTGAATTTGTCTAAAATCATAATGTTTCATTGCGAACTGCGCTTGATAAAGGTATTCATATACATACAATTGACCATCATGTGCTGAACATAATACACCAGAGGTTCCTTGCCCATTAATGAAGGAAATACCGATAGGGCGTCCGATTAAGTATTGTATTTTTTGTTGCCAATGCATAGGGGAATCACTCCTTTTTGAAATAATATACGAAATGAATGAGTGAATTGTAGCTTATCCACATAAGTATGAAGGCTTTTTATACAATTTCTAGAAGATATTAATATGAATGAATTATAAGTGCGAGAAAGGATTGAATAATGAAGAAAGAGAATATTTTGGAAGAAAAATTAAATTTAATAGAATGGTGTCAAACATTGAAGGGATTAAGTGATGATATGTGGCTTCGATCATTTAAAAATGGTTCGTGGGGAATTGCAGATGTGATTTCACATTTTATCGTTTGGGATACGTTTTTAATAAAGCATAGAATTCCATACTTTATAAGTGGACAATCTGTACCAAATGTTCCAATAGATGTTGAGGAAATGAATAAGGGAGCAATAAAATATGCGAGATCTGGTATTTCAAAAGAAGAAATATTAGATCAATTTAGTGTTACTCGTAAAAAATTAGTAGATCAAATTGAGCGAATTCCAACCCAATATTTTTATAATGACCATCAATTTGGTACTAAAAAAGTGAGGCTAAACCATTATTTTTCCTCACTCATTCAGCATGACTTAAAGCATAAAGAAGAAATAAAGCAATTTCTAATATATAATCAAGCCTATAATAAAAACCGCTAACATTTGTAATAAAATGTATAGCGGTTTTTATTTATATTTTTACGCAAGATTTTTACGCTTTTTTGTCCATTTTTTTATAACGAAGTATAAAAGAATAAGTATGACGCCACCAATTGCGAATGATTTCACATATGGTCCAGCAACATCGTTAATATTTTCCCAATTCTCACCTAGTTTTTCACCTAAATAAATGAAAATGATAGACCAAGGGATGATTGCAAGTGCTGTTAACGTAGTGAAACGTAGGAATGACATTTTTGTAATACCAGCAGGAATTGAAATCGCATGACGCACTACTGGAATGAAGCGTGCTGTAAAAATGACGCCAGTTCCGTAACGATTAAACCAATCTTCTGCAGCATCTATATGTTTTTTATGAATGAAAATATATTTTCCGTATCGTTCTAATATAGGTCGTCCACCGTATCGTCCAAGCCAATAAATAAAAATTTGAGCAATAACGCCGCCAATTGTACCAAATACAATTGCGCCTAAAAATGAGATACTACCATTGAATACTAAGTATCCCGCATAAGCAAGGACAATCTCACTTGGGATAATCTCAATCATAAGTCCAAGCATAATGCCCCAATAACCTAATCCTTCAAAAAACGTTAATACTGAATGAATAAAACTACTTACCATTGTTGCACCTTCTAGTTTATGTATTTTTGAATAGGTGAACCTTATACTTAATAACATAAAAGATTCACTATGTGTAGATTATACCTTATTTGTATAGGGGATTGCTATTTCAATTCTTTTATGCCTCTTATAAGTATTATAATAAAGTATGTAAGTTCCGTTTTCATGAAGAGATAATGAAAAGATTATTAAAAATTTCTCATATGTTAATGATAATAAACTGAAAATTAAGTATAATTATATAGGTTTTTAATTTGTAAAAACAGGAGGAGAATACATGCAATTTAATGATCCGATTTATGGGGAAATTACTATTTGTGATAGACATATCCTTCGATTGATGGATACAAAAGCATTTCAAAGATTGGCGTATATTAAACAACAAGGACATACATATTTTTTACACGAAAACGCAATACATACGAGGAAAGAACATTCAATAGGTGTATATGTACTTGTAAATAAAGTGATAGAACATCTTACGGATATTGGTGATATTCGTTTATCAGAATATGAGAGGGAGTTATTATCTGTTGTAGCACTTCTACACGATGTTGGCCATGGCCCATATTCGCATTGTTTTCAACAAATATCAGGCGAAGATCATGGTGAGTGGACTATACGAATCATTCAAGAGGATGAAGAAATACGAACGATTTTAAATCAGACCGCCGGATTATTAGATGATGTAACGAAAGCTTTAACAGAAGATGGTGTTTTTCCGATTATAGATGAGCTCTTGTTTAATTCATTAGGAATGGATCAATTAGATTTTTGGAATAGGGATTTATATTATTCATCGCTTGAGATAGGTGGATTACAGATAGAAGAACTGATAGCTAGTATGCGTTTTATAAACGGTAAACTTGTCATTGAAGAATCGGGAATCCCTTTGATTGAACAACTAATGAAAATGAAAGAAGGACTTTATAATAATGGCTTTGGTCATCCGTTTGTAATAGGAAAAGATTTATTGTTGCAAAAGATTTTTAAAAAGATAGAAGAGAAAAATCTTTCTTTCTATACTCCTGAGCTTCAAAACTTCTTTTATGAAAGAGAGAATTTAGAAGTAGAGGATTTTCTTCCATTACATGATAGAATAATTTTCAATGAATTAAAGTGTTTTGAAAAATCAAAAGACGTAGAAATAGCAACATTAATTCAGCTATATTTTTCGGCAACTAAAAGTTTAGCATTTGAAAAAGGAATAGAGGGTGATTTTAATAAGGGAAATAGCAGCTTAGTGGTAATCACTGAAAAAAAAGCTTACAGTTCATATGTAGGTGGTATTTATGTTTATAGTAAGGGAGAGTTAGAGGATATTATAGAAAAATCACCTTTTATTCGAGAAATAGTAAGGTTACCTACAAAAAAATGTGCGTATTCAATTTGAGTTGATTTAGAAATTCCCTTATCACCTAGACAGGTACTTCACTTTCAAATAACGAATTATAATGGTAATAAAATTTTTATAGAAAATTAACGTGATGAAGGTGAAAATATGAAAAAAACATTATTAGAAAAGGCCTCATATCTACATAAAGCAGAATTAGAACAATTACATAAAGCTATATTAGTTTCCGAGAAAGCGCATGAAGGACAATTTCGCGTTTCGGGTGAGCCGTATATTACTCATCCATTTGCAGTTACAGAAATTTTGTTAGATTGTAAGGCAGATATAATAACTTTAGTTGCAGCATTATTACATGATGTGGTGGAGGATACAGATTATACAATTGAGTATATACGTGATATATTCGGTAAAAAAGTGGCTGATATTGTAGAAGGGTTAACTAAAATTGATAAAAAACAAACCCCTAATAAAGAAGAGTATGAAGCAGTGAATTTAAAGAAATTATTGTTAGCTACGCAAGGAGATATAAGAGTAGCTATTATAAAAGTGATAGATCGTCTACATAACATGAGAACTTTACAGGTGAAAGCTGTAAAGAAACAAGTTCCTTATGCAAATGAAACACTCAAAATTTTCGCTCCGATTTGTAAAAGACTAGGGCTATTACATATTCAACACGAGTTAGAAGATTTAGGTTTTTATTATCTTAACCATTCTAAATATAAGGGAATGAAAATTCTTTTACAAAATTATGTTAAGTTATTAGACGGTTTGTCTCAAAATATCATGCAAGATATAAATAATTTTCTAAATTCATCTTTAATATTTGAAGTTAACTATGAAGTAAGCCCTATTTATACAGCCTATTCTCGTCTCCAAGAAATTCAAGACATTACAGCGGTGTCAAAAATAATTATCACGGCCTCAAATAATTTAGACTGTTATAAAATATTAGGAGTTATACATCAACTATACCAACCAATTCCATATCAATTTGAAGATAATATAGCAATTGAAAGTGATGTGTTAAACAAATACTTAAAGACCAAAGTGGTAATCGATAACCATGAAATAGTGATATGGATTGAAACAAAAATAAATCAGGAGAGACAATATAAAGGGGTATTTCATATTCTTACAAAAAGTATAACTGATAAGGATATGCAAAATATAATTTATAAATTGATGGATCATTTTATTAAGACAAATGATCTAGTAACTCAAGATGCGATTGAATTTTATGATTTAGTTTCATATGAACTATTTCAAGATAACATTGTAGCATTTACTCCTAAGTTAGATTCCGTGAACTTACCGCAAGGTTCAACTGTAATTGATTTTGCTTTCGCATTAAACCCTGAGATTGCTAAATATATGTCAGGTGCTAAAGTTAATGGTATAAATAAACCGATAACAACGAATGTTTCACATTTAGATATCGTTGAACTTTTGGTAACTGAAAACATTAGTAATGTGAGACAGGATTGGTTAAGTTTTGCTAATAGCTCAAAAGCTCAAATCGAAATTTATAAAGAGTTACGAAGATGAAGGCGTTAAATCTATCGAGAAAAGTTGTTCGAAATATAATAGGCGATTATGGTTTTTTATAATTAATACATAGAGAAATAAGCATCAACCTGTTCTAAGTATGTAACAGGTTGATGCTTGTTTTCGTTATAAAAAAAATAGAAGCATTTCTGCTCCTATTTTTTAAGGCTTCACATCTAAGTTCTGTAAAAATAAAGTTGCTGTTACGTAACGTTTCGCTAACATTTGTACATAAGCGGTATGTACAGAAAGTGTGGCGATAATTATGGCGTTACGGATTGCTTCACGTTGCTCGTTATTAACCTGATCGAACTTGCTTGCAATTTTATCAGCTCTTTCTTTTACGATGTTTTCAATTGTATGGATTGTATCTGTTGCATTTAATTGTAAGCAATTCCCTTGATTGAGTTCTTCAAATAGAGAAGAGTATGCTCCATATAAATGAACAGGATTGATTAAGTCATCACTTCGATCGGCTGGGTCATTTACGATAAGGCGTAATAGCTTACGAATGGATTCAAAATCAAGTGCTGTTTTTAAATCTTCAACAATGAATAGTAAGGCTGCTTGTTCAATTGAATATTTTTTTCCTTTTTGAGGAGAGCCAATCATTTCTTTTATATCTCGTTTCACCCAGTTTTGCATGGCAGTTACAGAGAAACTTGTGTTTTCGATCTGATTGCCAAGCGCGACTATTTCATTTAAAGAGAAACCGACGTCTGTATCGTCAATTTTTATCAGTTTTTCAAAAATAGGTGAAAGTGCGGTAGTAATAAAAGCAGTTACGCTTTGTCCGCTTTCAATATCTTTTTTATGTGACTTTGCCCAAGCTTCTTGTAAAATACCGAGAGGCTTTTTCGTATTCCATCCTCTTAACGATAGAAGAAGGGTAGCCATTTCGTTTCGTGTGAGATGAAATGTTTCCATCTTTTCACCTCCATAAATAATAAAAAGTTCTTATGAACCTATAATATGTTTTGTTTCATTTAAAGTCAATTCTGTTTTGCTTAATTTTTCCTTTGTCACCAAACTGTCGGAAGTAAATAACACTTGCATATTTCGACAAAAGTTCATATAATAAGTTCATAAGAACCTTTAAAATGTTTTTAAAAATAAATCTATCATTCTGAATTTACTAGAAAGGTAGATTTCACATATATCTATATAAAAGGAGAATGGATATAATATGTTGAAAAAACTTGTAGCAGTCATGACAGCATTCATGGTTATCTTTGGAGCTAGTAGCTTCATGTTTGTAGATCACGCAGCAGCGAAGAGTTACAAATCTGGTAAAAAGTCATTTACACCAAGCTCAGGTCAAAAGTCAAAAGTTGATTTAAACAAAAAAGACTCAAATGTAAATTCGCAAAAAACGACTCCAGATTCAAAAACAAAAGCAACAAATACAGCACCAAAAAGTAATAAAGGAAGCTTTATGAAAGGTTTATTACTAGGTGGTCTTGGTGGTTTACTAATGGGTAGCTTATTTGCAAATATGGGAGCTCTTGGTTCTGTATTAGCGTTTATGGTAAATATGTTAGTAATGGCTGGTATCGTAATGTTAGCAATTCGTGCATTTAAATACTTCAAAGATCAACGTAAGAAAAAGGAAGATGAAGTAGCATGGAAACGATAAAAATTTCTGAACAAGAACTGATCAACGCCCTTTGCGTATATATCGCTGAAAAAAGACAAGTTGGTCCAGAAGAAGTTTTAGTTGAACTTATGTACGACGATGACTATGGTTTCTCTGCTGAAGTAGAGGTAAATGGTCGCCAGCAAATTTTAATTCAAGCGAACTTAATCGAAGCACTACGCTTATTACTTGACAGAGAATATAACGTCAATTCATTTGCAGCGAGATTACAACTTGAATTAGATGATGAAGAAGGTATTTACGCGTTAGCGAAATTTAATAGTGACGAACAATAAGACTGTTAGGGCTTTATGCTCTAGCAGTTTTTTATTTTAATTTTTATTATTAGTATTTTTCCTATTTTAGGATAAAATTCAATTTTTAATAAACTTATGAATTGGTAAAAATATGTTATTATTATTGAAAACATTTTATATTAATAGGAAGATATTATGAAAAAGAGATTATTAGCAACAATAGCTACGGTATGTTTATCTTTAACTGCTTGTAATTCAACAGAAGAAACAAAGAATGTAAAGGCGAAAGAGAAAACAGAGAAGAGTGTAGAACAAAAAACTGACACAGCAAATCAAAAAGTTGAGGAAGTAAAATCAGCAAGTACAGTAGAACAGTTATCACAAGACCATAATGTGTCAATAGAAGGAGATGGTAAAAATTCTTCTGATTTCTTTGAGTTGAAAGCTGGTTTTGTAATTGCTGATGTAGAACATAAAGGGAAAAGTAATGCAATCCTTCATTTGAAAGATGAACAGGGAAATGATGCGGGAACACTTTCTAACTTTATTGGAAATGGTAAACAAAAAAAATTAGTTGTTATAAAAGAGAGTGGAAAGTATTTCATTGATGCACTAGCAGACGGACACTGGAGTGCTAATATGTCTCAATCTATTCCGATGGATAAAGTAGTGACGACTCCAGGGGCAGTAAGCGGGCATGGTAGTGATGTTGTATTTGTAAAGTTAGAAAAAGGTTTAAAAGAATTTCATGGGATACATAATAACGGGAAAAGTAATTTTATCGTTCATCTAAATGATAGTACTTTATTTAACGAAATCGGAAACGCTGATACTACGAAAAAAATGCCTGTAAAAGAAAATGGTATACATATATTTACTATTCAAGCTGATGGTGATTGGACAATTGAAGTGAAATAATTTGAAAAGCTCCTCTTATATTTTTGATAAGAAGAGCTTTTTTACAAATAAGTCTTATTAAAGAATTTCTTGTTGTTTATAGAAATCGTTATCATTTGTTTGGAATTTATGCCATAAATCATTCATCTTTCGTCTACCGATATCTACCATCGGATTAAACTGAATTGCAGCTTTCTGACGAACAAAGTGAACGTTTTGAATGGCGTGAGTTAATTGTTGGTCGACTATATCACGTTTTTCACTTGCATATTTAGCAATAGATAGACCTGCAACAGTTCCTTGTGCCATTGCAATTTTCCCGCTTTCAATGCCAGTTATATTACCGGCTACAAATAAACCAGGAAGAGGGGTTTCCATCGCTTCGGAATGGAGAGGAACGTGCCCGCCTAATTCCGGAATGTAACGGAATGGACAGCCAGCTACAGCAGCTAGCTCAGCAAGAGGATATAAGCCACCTGCAATACAAACGAAATCTGCCTCATATATTTGTTCCGATCCAGTGATGATGTTTCCTTTCGTATCAATATTAGCAATGCGTACACCTTCAACTTGATCTGTCCCGATAATTTCAAGAGCTGCTTTTCGAAGATGAAGACGTGTACCGTTTATTTTTATTCCGATGTTTGGATAGAAGGTTAATCCAGCTTGTTTAGCCCAATTATATTTCATCAATTTACTACCAATACGTAATAAAGGTGACGGGGCAAGGTGTGCAGCGTGTAAGAGAGAATTTACAACTTCTTCTGGTTCACCAGCCTGTTGACTTAATTCACTTTTTTCAGGAAGTACGATATGTTCCACTTTAATTCCTGCCAATTGTAATTCATTCAAAATGGAAAATGACAATATGTTAGCACCAATAATGATTCCTTTTTTCCCAACTTGAACACGATGTACATTCGTCATAACTTGAGCTGCTCCAATTGACATCACCCCAGGAAGTGTCCAACCAGGAAGAGGGATAGAGTACTCAGCAGCGCCAGTAGCAAGTAAAACGAAAGGTGCTTCTAACGTACCGATATTCGTATGGACGAACCAAGAACTTTCATCTTTATCTAAATTATAGACGGAAATGCCACATCGAATATCAACTGAAAGAGATTGTGCTTCTTCGTGAAGGCGTTTTGATTCTTTTATCCCGTTCCACCATTCTCCAGTAGGTTCTTGATGTAATTGTCCTAACAATCTTCCGCCAGGCTTCATAAATTCATCAATAACAAGTACTTTTAGTCCAAAACGGGCACAAGAGATAGAGGCTGATAAACCCGCGGGGCCAGCACCGATAATAATGACATCGTTCATCGCTTTTTCACCATCTCTCTCACGATATTTGGATGTTGTTTACCACTAATAACAACCATACCGTTTTCTACAACAGTTAAGCATGCTCGTACGTTTGCTTGATTGTTTACTGTGACGCGGCATTCAGAACAATGTCCAATATTACAGTAAATACTTCGTGGCGTCCCGCTATCTTCATGCACTCTTAATGTTCTTATTCCATTCGCAAGTAAAGCAGCTGCAATCGTTTCATGTTCATATGCTTCATATTGTTGACCGTTAAATTGAAAAGTGATGCGATTACTATTATGTAAACTCCCTAAAATAGGGTGATGTGTAATTCTACTCATTTACTTTCACCTACCGATCCAAAAGTAACTGCTCGTACCGGTGGTTGGTATTTCAATGGAATATCATTTGTAGTTACGCCTGGATTTGCATTTTCAATCATTCGATCTATCATCATTCTACATGTGCGGCCACCGCAAAAACCCATGCCAGCACGTGTTCTTAGTTTTAATTCTCTTGCCGAGCATTTATAATCAGCAATTGTCGATTGAAGTTGACCGTATGTAACTTCTTCACATCGACAAACAATTAAGTGATCTTTATTCGTCATATGTATTCCTCCTCTAGTTCGATTTGCACAAATTATATAATGCAAAAACTATGCCAATATAGAGGAGGGAAGGTTTATTGTAACCCAAGCTTTTTTAAACGATTATATAAGGTGGCTCTCGTAACACCAAGTTGTTTTGCGCATTCTAATTTATTCCCATTTAAAATGCGTAAAGCCCTCTCAATGACTTTTTTCTCGTGTTCCTCCATCTCTTCTTGCAAAGAGAGGATTGTATGATTGTTGCTGAGTAATAAGGAATGAGCCGCATGATTATCTAAAGTTTCGGTTGTATGAAATGGTAAATATTCTTGCTTTATAATACCGTCAGTCGCAAATACGACAAGTCTTTCAATAACGTTACGGAGCTCGCGAATATTACCTGGCCAATTGTAATGAAGCAGCTCATGCATAATGCTTGAAGGTAAGTCGCGAATGGGTCTGTTATAGTTAATTGAAAAATTGTTTAGGAAAGAATAGGTTAATTCAATAATATCTTCGCGTCTTTCGCGCAGCGGTGGAATATGCAAACTAACTACATTTAGGCGATAGTATAAATCTTCTCGGAACGTGCCTTTTCTCATTTCTTCTTGTAAATCACGATTGGTAGCAGCGATAATACGAAAGTCAATATGAATCTCTTTTTCTCCACCAACTCGGTAATATTTTCGTTCTTGTAGTACGCGCAAAAGCTTCACTTGCATATCTAGCGGCATTTCTCCAATTTCATCAAGAAATAATGTGCCGCCTTGGGCGAGCTCTATTTTACCTTTCTTACCTTTACTATTTGCACCAGAAAACGCCCCGCGCTCATACCCGAATAATTCGCTTTCAAATAACGCCTCTGGAATGGCACCACAGTTAATTGAAATAAAAGGTGCCTTCGCTGCCTCACTAGCTTCATGAATTGCTTTCGCAAATACTTCTTTTCCAACACCACTTTCACCGAGTATTAAAACGGTTGATTTCACCGAACAAACTTTTCTAGCTAATTGTATTGTTCTTTGTATAACAGGGCTCTTTCCATTCATCGCAAGAAAAGGATCTGATTCATCTTTATACTTTGCTACTTCTTGTTCTAAACGGTGCATTTCATGTGACATATTGAATAGTTTTTCATTTAATGCGACTTGATTTGTAACGTCAGTTTCTGAAACGACTGCTCCTATAATTTCACCGTTACAATAAACTGGATTTGAGTTAATTAATACGAACAAATCTGGACGAGGTTGATGGAACTGAGCGATTATACTTTTTCCGTCATGTAATGATTGCAAAATTTCCAAATCTTTATAATCAAAAAAACGAGTGATAGGTTGTCCAATAATTTCATTATGCTTGACTGAAAAGATCTTTTCGGCGCCATCTGTCCAGGTGCAAACGCGTTCTTTATCATCGATGACTGTAACGGAAGAATCCGTTGTTTGTATTACGGTGTTATAAAAAGATTGCAGTTCATTGTATGACTTAACAAGAAACGGGATGATTTGCTGAGCTGTTATACAGCATGTAGGCTCTTTATTTCGGTTCATGATGATAACGGCTAGTTCATTGGAAAACCCGTCAATTAAAGCGGTGAATGAGTCATCTTCATATATTACTGCGCAGTTATATTTTTCTGTAGTAGAAGGGCGGTAATAATACTTTTCGTTAATTTGCTCAATATGCTGCAAACAGTATGTATGATCAATGGATAAAATTTTTAGAAATTCTTTTATTGTGGGAAATGAGAATGCCATATTGTCCTCCTATTATGTATAAAAATTTTGACAGTGATAAAAAAATAATACACTTATTTGCGATAAATTTAAAATATTTTTACAAATAAAAATATTATTTATAAAAATTGTATATATGTACAGTTGGCACGTCAATTGCATAAAAGAAAGTGAGAGCTTTAGGGGGAGGAGGAGTGTTTTGTGAGGCATTGCGACGTTTTAATAATTGGCGGCGGTATTATTGGCTGCTCGATCGCTTATTACACTTCGAAATACGGAAGAGACGTAACAATCATTGAAAAAGGAGAATTTGTCAGCGGGACGTCTTCACGGTGTGACGGAAATATTTTGGCTATTGATAAAGACCCAGGATTTGATAGTCAAATGTCGTTAGTAAGTCAAAAATTAGTAACGGATTTAAGTGAAGAGTTAGAGCACTCATTTGAATATAGGGCACCAGGAAGTATTCTCGTATGTGAGTCGGATGAAGAGATGGAAGCAGCGCAGCAATGGGTCAATCGTCAACAAGAAGCTGGTTTACCGTTTCGAATGCTTGATAGGCAAGATATAAGGGAAGAATCACCATTTTTCGCAGATGATTTATTAGGCGGGTTAGAATGCGCAACAGATTCGACTGTAAATCCATATCTTCTTGCTTTTGCACTTCTTGCAGAATCGAAGAAATTTGGTACGAAAGCTTTTAATCATACGGAAGTAAAAGAAATGAAAAGAGATATAGACGGTTCCTTTATTGTAGAAACGACAAATGGGACGTTTACTGCGAAGCAAGTGGTGAACGCAGCGGGTGTGTGGGCTCCGAAAATCGGACAAATGTTGGATGTAAATATCCCGATTGAACCGAGAAAAGGGCATATTATTGTAGCTTCAAGGCAACAACACGTTGGTTGCCGTAAAGTAATGGAATTTGGTTATTTAATTTCTAAATTTGGCGGACAACGAAAAGTGGATGCTTTAACTGAAAAATATGGGGTAGCCCTTGTATTTGAGCCGACAGAAAGCCAAAATTTTTTAATTGGTAGTAGTAGAGAATTTGTAGGGTTTCATACGAGGATAAACAACGAGGTTATCAAATGCATTGCGAATAGAGCAATACGTTTTTATCCAAAAATGGCGGATATGATGGTGATTCGTTCCTATGCTGGATTACGCCCATGGACAGAAGATCATTTGCCGATCATTTCACGTGTGGAACATATCCCGAACTACTTTATAGCGGCAGGGCATGAAGGGGATGGCATTAGTCTTGCTGCAGTTACAGGAAAAGTGATTGAAGAGTTATTAAACGAAAAAGAAACAATCATTCCTATTGAACCACTTCGTTTGAGTCGTTTTACAGAAAGGGTGTTAAACGGATGAGGTCACAAAGAGTCTTTACGACGATTGATACACATACGGGCGGGAATCCAACGAGAACATTGATTAGCGGCCTGCCTAAGTTAATAGGAGAGACGATGGCAGAGAAGATGTTACATATGAAAAAGGAGTATGACTGGATTCGTAAATTGTTAATGAATGAACCGCGTGGTCATGATGTAATGTCAGGAGCACTATTAACAGATCCGTGTCATCCTGAAGCAGATATCGGTGTTATTTACATAGAGACAGGTGGATATTTACCGATGTGTGGTCACGATACAATTGGTGTATGTACAGCTTTAATTGAATCAGGTTTAATTCCGGTTGTTGAACCGATTACCTCGTTAAAGTTAGACACACCAGCCGGGTTAGTTGAAGTCGATATATTTGTTCAAGGTGGAAAAGCGAAAGAAGTCTCATTTTGTAACATACCAGCTTTTTTACTGAAAAATATTACAGTAGACGTCGAAGACATTGGAACTGTAGAGGCTGATATTGCGTATGGAGGGAATTTTTATGCCATTATCGATGCGAAATCAGTAGGGTTAGAGTTAGTACCAGAAAATGCATCTACAATCATAGATAAGGCAATTCATATAAGAAATATCATTAATGAAAAATTTGAAATCATTCATCCAGAGCATTCGTTCATTAGAGGATTAACCCATGTTGAATTTTATACAGATCCTACTCATGAAAGCGCTCATGTGAAAAATACAGTTGTCGTTCCGCCTGGAGGAATTGATCGTTCTCCATGTGGTACAGGAACATCAGCAAAGTTAGCGGTATTATATGCGAACCAAAAAATTGAGATTGATGAAGAGTTTGTTCATGAGAGTATCGTTGGTTCTTTATTTAAAGGGTGTGTCATAAATACGACAAATGTTGAAAATATTGAAGCGGTCGTAACGAAAATTACAGGTTCAGCTTGGCTTATGGGGATGCATAGATTTTTTTACAATGAAAAGGATCCACTGAAAGAAGGCTTTTTGCTAATTCCGCCGATGGAACATGAAACGGAGGATGTAAAATGAACATTCAAAAAATGTATACAGCAGTAGACGTACACGTAAATGGCGAGGCATTCCGTGTAATAAAAGATGTACCATGCAAGTACTACTACAATTTAGAACAATTAAACGAACAATTTTCAGGTGAATTAGCAGAAGAAATGCAGCTTTTATTAAATGAACCGCGTGGTTTTATCGGTTTAAATGGATGTATCGTCGTTCCTTCTATTCATCCTGAAATCGATGCAGCTGTATTATTTTTTAATCATGAAGGGTCAATACCTCTTCATTACGGAGGTATTGTCGCAGTCATAACGATGTTACTAGAAAGCGGATATTTAAAAAAGAGAGAGACGAATCAATACAAAATCGAAACGTTATCTGGCATATTTTTAGTCCATGCGTATGTAGAGAATGATGAAGTTGTATCTGTTTCGTTTGAAAGTAAAGTATGTTATATGATTGAGAAAAATTTACAAGTTGAAAATATAAGTTACTCTCTCATACAGGCAGATAAAGTATACGCAGTTGTAGAAAAAGATGCGTATTCACCAGAAATTCATATTGAAAACATTTCTGAATTGAAAAAATGGGGAGAAAGTACACTACAAGCTATACAAAAACAGTCGTTAATAAAAAGGCTTATTTTAGTAGATTCTTCGCAAAAAGAAAAGAACCATATAAAGTCGATTACCTTTCATGAAGATAACTTTATCGTACGATCGCCAGGTTTTGTTTCTACTATTGTGTCTTATGTTCACGCGTTATTTAAAAATGATTATATAGCGGATAAACCTTTTATAAATGAAAGTATATGTAATAGTTTTATAGCAGTTGAAAAAGTGAAGAAGGAAGAACTGGGTTGCATTTTCCGTTTTGAAAGTAGAGGTTTTATTACAGGGATGCAGACGTTTCTATTAGACTCTACAGATCCGTTTCCGACAGGATTTTTATTAAAATAGTAAAGGGAGAGATAAATATGAAAAATATTAAAGGGGCATTTCCAGTATTAATCACACCGATGGATGAGTTTCAAGAAATTAATTGGAACGGTGTAAAACAAAATGTAAACTACTTTATTGAGCAAAAAGTGGCTGGCATTATTATAAACGGAAGCACAGGAGAGTTTGTTAGTTTGTCAAAAGAAGAGCGATTTAAAATGGTAGAAACAGTATTAAAAGAAGTGGATGGTCGTATTCCGGTTATTGTTGGAACTGCTGCGGAGACGACGAAAGAGACGATTGAATATACGAAACATGCAGAAGCGCATGGAGCGGATTGTGCATTAATTATAAATTCGTATTATTGTAAACCGAAAGAAGAGGAAATATATTTTCATTTTAAAGAAATCTCAAACGCTGTAAATATACCAATTATGTTATACAATAATCCGTTTACATCTGGTGTTGATATGAGTACAGAACTCATGCTACGCATTGGAAAAGAGTGTGAAAATGTTACACATATTAAAGAATCTAGCGGAGATATTCGAAAAGCAAGAGATTTAGTAAGACAAGGCGAAGGTGCGTTTCAAGTATTCTGTGGATCTGAAGATTTAGTTATGGAATCTTATTTAGTTGGTGCGACGGGCTGGGTTTCAGTAGCAGGTAATATCGTACCGGGACTTGTTACGAAAATGTATGAGCATTTCCAAAATGGTGAATTAGAAAAAGCTTGGGAAATGAACGATGCGATTTTACCTCTTTGTGAGTTTCTTGAAGGGTCCGGAAAATATGTACAAATCGTTAAACGCTCAATGGAATTACACGGGCAAGCTGGAGGGCCTTCTCGCTATCCGAGACTCGGATTAACTGAAGAAGAGGATCAAAAGCTTCAAATGATTATTTCAAAAATTGCAGCTCATGCAGCTGTTTAAATAAGGAGGAGAGCATATATGTTAACGAAAAACATTGAACTAAAACCAAAAGTGAAAGCGTTTTTAAATGAAGAAATTAAAATGTTTATTAATGGTGAATTTGTTCCTTCCATTAGCGGGAAGACATTTGAGACATACAATCCAGCAACTGAAGATGTTTTAGCTGTTGTATGCGAAGCACAAGAAGAGGATATTAATGTCGCAGTAAAAGCGGCAAGATCTGCATTTGAATCAGGACCTTGGGCAGAAATGACTACTGCTGAAAGAGCACATCTTATTTATAAATTAGCAGACTTAATTGAAGAGCATGGAGAAGAATTGGCGCAGTTAGAAGCTTTAGATAACGGGAAACCATATCAAGTAGCACTGGATGATGATATTGCAGCGACTGTAGAAAATTACCGCTATTATGCGGGATGGGCTACGAAAATTATCGGGCAAACAATTCCGATTTCAAAAGATTACTTAAATTATACACGCCATGAACCTGTTGGGATTGTAGGACAAATTATTCCTTGGAATTTTCCGCTCGTTATGTCTTCTTGGAAAATGGGAGCTGCACTAGCGACAGGTTGTACGATCGTATTAAAACCAGCAGAACAAACGCCTTTATCGTTATTATATACAGCGAAACTTTTTAAAGAAGCAGGTTTTCCAAAAGGTGTTGTAAACTTTGTGCCAGGTTTCGGCCCTGAAGCGGGAGCTGCAATTGTAAACCATCATGATATTGATAAGGTAGCCTTCACAGGTTCAACAGTTACAGGAAAATATATTATGCGTCAATCTGCAGAAACTATTAAACATGTAACGTTAGAACTTGGTGGTAAATCACCAAATATCATTTTAGAAGACGCTGATTTAGAAGAAGCGATTAACGGCGCATTCCAAGGTATTATGTATAATCACGGCCAAAATTGTAGTGCTGGATCTCGCGTGTTCGTTCACCGAAAACATTACGAAACAGTCGTAAATGAACTAGTAAAAATGGCGAATAACGTGAAACTTGGAGCAGGTATGGAGAAGGAAACGGAAATGGGTCCACTCGTATCTAAAAAGCAACAAGAGCGTGTACTACATTACATTGAACAAGGAAAAGCAGAAGGCGCTACTGTTGCTGCTGGTGGTGAACGTGCATTTGAAAAAGGTTATTTTGTACAGCCAACGGTATTCACAAATGTTACTGATGATATGACAATTGTGAAAGAAGAAATTTTTGGACCAGTTGTCGTTGTACTTCCATTTGATTCAACAGAAGAGGTAATCGAAAGAGCAAATCGCTCGTCATACGGACTCGCTGCAGGCGTATGGACACAAAATATTAAAACTGGACATCAAGTTGCCAATAAATTAAAGGCAGGAACAGTATGGATTAATGATTATAACTTAGAAAATGCAGCTGCACCATTTGGTGGGTTTAAACAATCTGGAATCGGTCGTGAGTTAGGTTCATATGCGCTTGATAATTACACAGAAGTGAAGAGTGTTTGGGTAAATATAAAGTAATAGAGAATCTAACTGTTAATAAATAGAGGAATGAAATAATGAGATAGGCGGACAACTGGAAGATTTAATAATAGTTGTCCGTTTTCTTATATATAAAATAGTTTTCAAAAGAATGATAAGGGGGATTTGGATGGAGCAATTAGTAGAGTGGTTAGTAGGGCAAGTATGGAGTATTGGATTAGTTGTTTTCGCCTTAGGAGCAGGTGTGTATTTTACAATTGCAACTCGTTTTCTACAAATTCGTTATTTTAAAGAAATGATTAAACTATTATTTGAAGGGAAGAGCTCTGAGACGGGAATTTCATCCTTTCAAGCATTTTGTTTAGCGTTATCTGGTAGGGTTGGAATAGGTAATATTGCAGGGGTTGCGACAGCTATCGCTTTTGGCGGACCTGGAGCTGTATTTTGGATGTGGGTAATGGCACTATTAGGAGCAGCTAGTGCATTTGTTGAATCAACATTATCTCAAGTATATAAAAGTAAAGTTGGAAATGAATATCGCGGTGGTACACCATATTTCATTGAAAAAGGCTTGAAAATGAAATGGTTTGCAATCATTGTAGCAGTCGTTGTAACACTTTCATATGGCGTTTTATTACCAGGTATTCAATCTAGTAGTATCGCAGTGGGATTTGAAAACTCTAACGGTATTAGTAAATATATAACGGGTATATTGTTAGTCTTATTATTAGCAGCAATCATTTTTGGTGGCGTAAAGAGAATTGCAGGCGTTTCACAAATGCTTGTTCCATTTATGGCAATTGGATATGTAATTGTTACATGTATCGTATTAATTGCGAATGTAACGGAAATTCCAAGTATGTTTGCTTTAATCTTCTCTAGTGCTTTCGGTATAAATGAAATGTTTGGTGGAATCGTCGGTGCAGCAATTGCATGGGGCGTAAAGCGCGCTGTATTTTCAAATGTAGCTGGCGTTGGAGAAGCGACGTATAGCTCTGCTGCGGCTGAAGTATCTCACCCAGCAAAACAAGGGTTAGTTCAAGCGTTTTCTGTATATATTGATACAATTGTCGTATGTACAGCGACAGCTCTTATGATTTTAATAACAGGTATGTATAATGTTATACCGGAAGGGAAAAGCGCTATTGTAAAAAATATAGGGAATGTTGATGCTGGCCCAATTTATACTCAACAAGCAGTTGAAACTGTTATGACTGGGTTTGGTCCATTATTCATTTCAATCGCAATCTTCTTCTTCGCTTTTACAACTTTACTCGCTTACTACTATATCGCTGAAACGACACTTACTTATTTAGATCGTGAGCTTAAACATAGTTGGTTAAAACCAGTTTTGAAAATTGGATTTTTAATTATGGTTTACATCGGTAGTGTAGAATCAGCATCGCTCTTATGGAATCTTGGAGATTTAGGAATCGGTAGTATGGCATGGTTAAACTTAATCGCGATTCTACTATTAAGCAAAATTGCATTAAAAGTGTTAAAAGATTATGAAGCACAGAAAAAAGAAGGGAAAGATCCAGTGTTTGATCCTAAAAATATAGGGATTGAAGGACTAACTTTTTGGGAAGAAAGAAGTAAAGAGATTGAAAGGAAAAACTATAAAGAACAATCAGTAGTGGATGATAGTCTGAAATTGTAGTTATAATAAACTGAATATTCATTCTTTTTAGGTGGCGTATATTGCCTTCTTTTCATCACATACTACAATAGGTACATATAATTGGAATGGAGGTAATAATAAAATGGCGCACGAACAACATAGTTCAGTAAATGACGTTCTACATCATTATAAAGAAGGTATCGGTAGTTTTACAAACCAAATTCCTGAAATTGCTGAAACATATAATGCATTCACGCAAGCTTGTTTTCAAGAGGGTTCTTTAACAAAAAGGGAAAAACAACTTATCGCATTAGGAATTAGTCTAGCAACGCAAGATGAATATTGTACCGTTTATCATACAAAAGGTTGTCTTGATCAAGGGTGTTCAGATAAAGAAATTCTGGAAGCGTGTGGTGTATCAGCAGCATTTGCTGGTGGAGCTGCAATGAGTCAAGCAGTAACTTTAGTACAAGAGTGTTTAACAGAACTGAAAAATCATAAGCATTGAATAGAAAAGAACGTTTTAAACTTTATGTTTAAAACGTTCTTTTACGTGAGATTAAATTTGAGTATGAAAATTAGCTTGTATGTGATGTAGCAAAGTAAGATTCTTAAATATAGTGGGAATGAGAAACAACTATTTATTTTTAAGATTTTCTAAAAAGTTTCAATTGTTTCATATAATCAATAGCTTTTGTTTTGTTTTTTTGATTACATACATATTTGAATTCATTCTTATCTCGATAATAACTATTCATTATTTCCTTTGTAAGAATTCCATCGGAAATAGCTTTTTTAATTGCGCAATGTGGTTCATTTGTATGAGAGCAGTTAGAAAATTTACAGTTCTTAGATATCGCTTCTATATCCTCATATCCAAGATCAAAGTCGTCCTTATGATGTATTAAGTCAAATCCTATTTTGCTAATGATTAATCCCTCCATCATTCATACATTCTAAAAGTATGCTCTATTTAAATATATATTTCCTTTTAGTATTCTGTTATTCCTTCTTTAAAACTTGGTACAATGAAACAAAAGGGGGATTAATAATGCAAAATTTAGTAATTGAAGAGATTAAGCAAATAAAAGATGAGGTGGAAGAGCTTTCTAACCTTTTGAAAACAGTTGTAGATGATGGGGCGTCAATTGGTTTTTTACCTCCACTGGAACAAAAAGAATCAACGAAGTATTGGCAAACTGTTTTAGCGCCAGAAGTGATATTATATGTCGCTAAAATAAACAATGAATTGGCAGGGAGTATTCAATTACATTTAGTTACAAAGCCTAACGGAATTCATAGAGCCGAGATTTGTAAGTTAATGACTCATCCCAACTTTAGACGTAATGGTATTGGACGTTTACTTATGCAAAAAGCAGAGGAACGAGCGAAGCAAGAAGATAGGTCTCTTTTAGTGTTAGATACGAGAGAAGGAGACCCTTCTAATAGATTGTATAAATCATTAGACTATCAAGAAGTTGGAAAAATACCAGAATACGCGATTTCTCCAAATGGTAATTTAGATGCCACAGTTATTTATTATAAAGTTTTATAAGTTACGATTAAAAAGCTATCATGCTCAAAATAATAAACCACCATTTTTAACACCGTCTATATTTCTCTAGCGGTGTTATTTGAATTTATTTAATGTACAAATTGAATTTGAGAAAGTTTTTAGAGGGTTCTGTTTGTATGGTCTCTCGACTTATAATGGATGTAGAGAAGATGACTAGGCAACTATAGTTATTTTCGCTTTATTATGGGAAAGGGGATGACGAGATGAAAACGAAAGGTTTACAGAAGGTGAAGAAAGTTATATTAAGTGGTGGCATATTACTTACGGGATTGTTAACTTTCGGTTTTTCAGAAAAAGCTTCAGCTCATGGATATGTTGAATCACCAGCGAGTCGTTCTTATTTATGTAAGCAAGGGGTAAATGTAAACTGCGGACCAATTCAATATGAGCCGCAAAGTGTAGAAGGAATAGGTGGATTCCCGCAATCAGGACCTTCGGATGGTCAAATCGCAGGAGCTGGCCATTTCCCTGCTTTAGATGTACAGACTGTAGATAGGTGGAAGAAATTTACTTTAAACGGTGGGACGAATACATTCAAGTGGAAACTAACGGCTCCTCATAGTACGAAAGAGTGGAAATATTATATTACGAAGAAAGATTGGAATCCAAATAAGCCTTTAACGAGGTCTGATTTAGATTTAGTGCCTTTCTATGTGAAAAATGATGGAGGAGCTAGACCTGGAACTTCCGTAACACATGAAGCAAATGTACCTACTGATAGAAATGGATATCACCTTATTTTAGCTGTGTGGGAAATTGCAGACACTGGGAATGCATTTTATCAAGTTATCGATGTTAACCTTGTAAATAATGGTTTGGCATCGAATTTTCCGCTAAATCATGTAGTGCAAGCTCCTAGCTTATTTTAAATAAAGTGAAACTTTAATCAGTGGGGGTCTTACTGCACATTAAAGCGGGATAAAATATACATTTCGATCATCTAATTCATTTTAGATGATCTTTTTTTACGAAAAACGATGAAAAATATAGAAGAAAGTGCAATTATTTATAAAAAATTATGCTTTAAATATTGTCATATTTGCTTCTTTAAGATATCCTTTTCATGAAGAGGTGGAAAACATGGAAAAAGTACTAGTTTTCGGGCATAAAAACCCAGATACAGATGCAATTTGTTCTGCAATTGCTTATGCAGAATTGAAAAAAGAATTAGGAATGAATGCTGAGCCTGTACGTTTAGGCGAAATCAGCGGTGAAACTCAATTTGCGTTAGACTATTTTAAAGTAGAAGGACCGCGTTTTGTTGAGACAGTTGCAAACGAAGTGGACAACGTTATTTTAGTTGACCATAACGAGCGTCAACAAAGTGCTAACGATATCGAATCTGTTCGTGTGTTAGAAGTTATTGACCATCACCGTATTGCTAACTTTGAAACAAGCGATCCTATTTACTACCGTTGTGAGCCAGTTGGTTGTACAGCTACAATTTTAAACAAGATGTACAAAGAAAACGGCATTACAATTCGTAAAGAAGTTGCAGGTTTAATGTTATCTGCAATCATTTCAGATTCTTTACTATTCAAATCTCCAACTTGCACAGAGCAAGACGTAGCAGCAGCTCGTGAATTAGCGGAAATCGCTGGTGTAGATGCTGATAACTACGGCTTAGAAATGTTAAAAGCTGGTGCTGACTTAAGCGGAAAAACAATGGAGCAATTAATCTCTCTTGACGCTAAAGAATTCCAAATGGGTAATGCGAAAGTTGAAATCGCACAAGTAAACGCTGTTGATACGAACGACGTTCTTGTACACCAAGCAGAACTTGAAAAAGTTATCTCTGCAGTAGTAGAAGAAAAAGGTTTAGACCTATTCTTGTTTGTTGTAACTGATATCTTAACAAACGATTCTGTCGGTCTTGCGATCGGTAACGCAGCAAACGTTGTTGAGAAAGCATACAACGTATCTCTAGAAAACAACACTGCTACATTAAAAGGTGTAGTATCTCGTAAAAAACAAATCGTACCAGTATTAACAGAAGCATTCCAAGCTTAATTTTATTGAGTACAGATAGAAAAGGACAAGTAGTCGGATTGGCTACTTGTCTTTTTCTATCTGCAGAAAACAGAAGATTCAATTTTTTAATAGGGGGTTTGTGTATGCTTAATGAATTTGAAAGTAAATTACAGTCACTTTTAGAGCGAAATATTACTTCTGTTTTAGAATTAGAAAGTTGGCTTTTCGATGAACTGTGTGTAACCGCTGAAGTAGAAGAGGAGATAACAAGTAGTTTAATCGCCACGTATAGAGATACAGATGACAGAAATATGCGTGATTTACATATGTATAATCAAAATACAATTCAACCACTTTTAAAAAGATACACTGCAAAATTTGACGAGAAATTTAGAGAGTGTCCGTTTTTCGACTTATTAGATGAGCGGAAATATGGATTTATGAAAAAAGCAAGATTTGTGAAGAGTAGAATGTTTAATGAAGAAAATATTGCTCTTTCTATTAAAGAGCAAGAGCTTATTACGAGGTATAGAGAAATAATGTCTAACATAACAATTAATTGGGAGGGAGAGCAAAAGACGTATGCATACGTTAAGGCACAGCTAGATAACTCTAATAGAGCTATTCGTGAAAAAGCTTGGTACGCTTTATGTGAAGCAAGAAGTGCAGTGAAGATGGAAATAGATTGTATTATGAATGAGCTCGTACAATTACGGAATGAGCTCGCTTTAAATGCAGGATTTCATAATTATAGTGAATATGCTTATAAACAAAAAAACAGAGATTATAACATTGAAGATTGCTATAAGCTCCATGAATCTATAGAAAAGTATGTTGTACCAATTTGGAAACAATTAGGGAGTATTTCTAAAAAGAATCTCGGTGTAAAAACGTATCGCCCTTGGGATCTTACTCCATGTAATATACTAAAAGCTCCATTTCAAAATGCCATTGATTTATTGGATGGGTTGGAAGAAATGTTTCGGAAGACAGATTTATATTTTTATGAGGAATTTATCCATATACGAAAAGCAGGATTAATTGATGTAGAAGAACGTGAAAATAAAGCACCAGGAGCTGCTTGTTTTACCTTGCCTCATAGTAAAGAGGTTTTTGTGTATTCTAATTTTAGTCCATCATTTTATGCGATTAATGCGCTCATACATGAAGTGGGACATGCATTTCATTTTTATAAACAATTTAAAAATGATAGTAGCATGCAGGAAAGGTATCTTCGTGAAGAGGTGGCTGAGCTTTATTCCCTCAGTCTTGAGTTACTAGTAATGGATAAGCTTACTATTTTTTATAAGCAAGAGGATGAATATAAAGAAGTGCAGCGCGTACAATTATATCGTGCTTTGTCTTTATTATTGTCGTCAATTGCAGGAGATGTATTCCAGCATTGGATCTATACAAATCCAAACCATACACCAGAAGAGCGTGATAAGAAATACGCTGAACTATGCAAAAGGTATCAATATTCATCAGTCAATATTGACGGATTAGAAGATGAAATTGGTTCGAGTTGGGTAGAGTCATTTCACTTTGTTCAGTTTCCTTTTTATAAAATTGAATATGCAATTGCGCAAATAGGAGCAATGCAATTGTTTCAAATTTATCGAGAGGATCCAGAAAAAGCGATTACTTTCTTTAAAGAGGGAGCGAGTGCAGACTGGAACCTACCAATACAAGAAATATATGAAAAAACAGGTATCACGTTTGATTTTTCGGAAGAAAGGATAGAAAGTACTGCAAGTGTAATTGTTGATCTGATTAATGAATTAAAATAAGGATAGCATTAGCTATCCTTATAGCTGTTTGTTCGTAGATTTTTTCTTGTTTATATAAAATGTAATAATAGCTGTAATGAGAAAAATAGGTATAGCATACGCTTGCCCAACAAACAACTTCCAGCCCACATGATTATAACCTTGAGATGCTGGAGCAATCATAGCGATTACGCAAACAATAATATAGAGTACTAGTGCAGGGAGTATATTTTTCACTTATTCACCTCCTTCTAAAGATAAAATATTTTATCATTCATATATTTTAATTAACATTAAGAGCTTTGAAAAGTAAATGTACCATTATTTGTAGTATTATAATATTTACAAAAAGTGTACTATGTTTAAATAGGGCAATGGGATTTCAAATCTTAAAAAAGTGAATTATAAGTAAAAAACGATGGTTTTATGGTAAAAGATATATTTTTTATTTTTAATATCATTATATAGCATGTTGAGAGAAAAATGTGTAAAATAGTTAATTTTACTTATGCAAGAGAAGAGGTAAGAGATAAATGAAAAGGTTATGCATAATTCCATGCGGAAAGAAGAAAATTTGGGATAAGTATCCGGATTACGGGCCTATGGAGGCAAAAGATGTATATATTAGCCCGTTCGGAAAAGCGTGTCAGGCGTATGCAACGATGTTTTTTGAGAATTGGGTTATATTATCGGCGAAGCATGGATTTTTAAGGCCAAATGATATTGTACTAGAAAACTATGATCTTGCGTTTGATTCAAAGAGCGATAAGGTAATAAGTATAGAGCAATTACAAAAACAGATGGTAGATAAAAGTTTACTACAGTTTGACGAAATCGTCTTACTTGCAGGGAAAAAGCATAAAAAAGTAGTAACAAAGCTATATCCAGAAGAAATGATTACATATCCGTTAGAAGGATGTAAAGGAATTGGATATATGTTGCAGAGGTTGAAAGAGGCAGTGAAGGAAGAGGAGGAAATATAAGTATAGTTTCGGTCACCATGAGCTTAAACTGTTTTTAGGGAGCTAAAACGTAAAATAGAGTTTTTAAGCATCGCCAAAAAGGTGATGCTTTTTGTTCGTGTCACCACTTTTTATATCGAAAACGATTTGCCTTCACCTATAGAAAATGTAGGACGTATGGGGACAGTTAAGATTGTAAGAGGGAATAGCAATAAGACAAGTTTTGAATATGATATTAAGAAAGGAGATGTTGATAAATAATGGCCAGATATAGTTTGCATGGAGGACACAATAGTATTGTTCAAGGGGCTAATTTTGGGAATCGGAAAGAACACGTTCTAGATAGGCAAGTTAAAGATGCTGTGGCGACTAAGTTAAGATCCCTAGGACACACGGTTTATGACGATACGGACGAGGTAGGGACAACTCAATCACAAAATTTAAATAATATCATTCGGAATAGCAATTCCCATGCTGTGGATTTAGTTATTTCTTTTCATCTTAATGCAAGTGATGGAAATGGACAGGGTGTTGAGGTTTTGTATTATGATCAGAAAGATTTGGCGGCTAAAATATCAGCTCAACTAGCAAAAGATATTGGATGGCGTGATCGAGGTGCGAAACAACGTACAGATTTAGCAGTATTAAATGGAACGAAGGCACCGGCTATTCTTATTGAATTAGGATTTATTGATAATGAATCCGACATGGCAAAATGGAATGTTGATAAAATCGCTAATTCTATTGTATTTGCTCTTACAGGACAAACTGGAGGAGGTGCAACGGACTTGCTCAAAGTAAAAACTGGTGGTGTAGCATTTAGCAATTTACAAGCTTTGGCTCAGGCGATGGTTGATGCGGGTATTGATGGACAAATTGTCGTTCAGAAAGATGGCATTGGTTATGCTATAACGAATGGCTATCCGTCCGGAAATATCGATAAATTTACAGCTTGGTTAGATGCACGTAAATGGTACTATGAGTACTTGAGATAAAACGAAAATTAGTTTGATTAAAAACTAAAAATTGTCTTATTTTTAGTTAACAAGTATATTAAGTAATTAATAATTATGTAACTATAAATATGGATAATTTATATGTAAAGTAGTACACAAAACCACCTGTCAGAAAGGTGGTTTTGTGTATCCCGCTTTAATGGGCAGTAAAATTCATACCTCAAAATTCGGATGAAGCTAAGAAATTAGCTGGGAATTGCACTGCTTGTGGCCTCCTACTGATTATAGTTTAGAGCTTTGTAAGTCTTTACTTATTAAACCAGTAATAATATTTTATTTTCTCAATACATAAGCCGAATTTTAAATTATTACTAAATAATACAATACTTCTCATACTATTTATTAGATGATAATAGCAAAAAAACAAGCTTTGAATATAATAACGAAAAAGGAGATGTTAAATAATGGGTTACATTGTAGATATTTCGAAATGGAATGGCAACATTAATTGGGATATCGCGGCTCCACAATTAGATTTTGTAATTGCACGTGTGCAAGATGGTTCAAATTATGTAGATCCTTTATATAAAAATTATGTACAAGCAATGAAAGCAAGAAATATTCCGTTTGGTAATTATGCGTTCTGTCGTTTCGTTTCAGTAGAGGATGCACGGATAGAGGCGAGAGACTTTTGGAACCGTGGTGATAAAAATGCAACAGTTTGGGTAGCTGACATAGAAGTAAAAACAATGAACGATATGAGAGCAGGTACACAAGCTTTTATTGATGAATTACGAAGATTAGGAGCTAAGAAAGTCGGTTTATACATCGCTCATCATATGTATGCTCCATTTGGAATGGCAAATGTTAATTGTGATTTTGTATGGATTCCTCGTTATGGTGGTAACAAACCAGCCTACCCATGTGATATTTGGCAATACACAGAAACAGGGAATGTAGCCGGCATAGGAAAAT
Organism: Bacillus cereus group sp. BcHK124; assembly: GCF_027712065.1. Taxonomy (NCBI): domain Bacteria; kingdom Bacillati; phylum Bacillota; class Bacilli; order Caryophanales; family Bacillaceae; genus Bacillus; species Bacillus cereus group sp. BcHK124. The sequence goes on along the minus strand of NZ_JAQFPJ010000006.1, from coordinate 9,534 downwards.
GTGATTTAAATAAGTTAATGGGAAATAAACCGTTAGTTTGGTTTACTAATCAAACTGTTGAACAATCGACAAAACAAGAAGGAGTTGGAATTATAGTGAATAAATTTAGTAAAGTTGTTACGTATGAATTTGGTACAGCGTTAGTAGTAGAAATGTTAGGAATGATGGATGCTCTTGGGTATGAATCTCGTATTATCTCATATGGAGATAAACAAGGATTAGTTAGATTTGAAACAGCATATCGCCAAGGGAATGAATTAGATCGAGCGACAGCGTGGTTAGATGCTAAAGGACTTAAATATTTTTATACAAAAGAATAGTTTGCTAAATAAAAAGCCGTCATGTGACGGTTTTTTATTTTTATGTAATCTTTTAACTCTACTTATAATATGGAGAAAATAGACTAACAAACAAGCCATTGTATACTTTCAAACATAGAATATGATGCATTCTATCAAGGAGGAAGCATATTTATGAGAAATACTTGTCATTGTGGACATTTTCAAGATTGTAATAAATTTTGGGATGATTTGATGTTTGGGAGATATAGATGTAAACGCAATGATTTTCACGAGTGTTGTTGCAAAGAGAAACCGAAGTGTGAGTGTGAAAAATATCATTGTAAAACAAAAGCGAAATGCCATTGTAGGCGTGAAGAGGAAGGGTATTAATAAATAAAAAAGAGTACGATACGTACTCTTTTTTGAGGTGATTATATTCCATCTTGAACAGATTTCTTTACAATTAACCATGTGTCTTTCTTTTTAATCGTTATAGCTACATTAGTTCCATTAGATTCCTTATAAAAGATATATCCATTGTTTGAGTTTACATATGTGACTGGTTCGCCTATGCAATCTCGCGAGCAGGATTTGTTGACTAGTTCAATTAGGGAGAGTTCGCTTGGATCTGTTTTACTTGCTTCTATAACAGCATCAAGGTTCGTTTTTCGATAGCCTTGTAAGTTGATATGAAAAAACTGCTCTATTTCTCCTGTAATGCTAGTATTCATTACTTCTACTGAATTCTTTTTTTCTTGAAGAAATCCGTTTTCATAAAGTAATTTTGTATATCCAATCCATGCTATTAATACTAGCGTGAAAAATATACCCGTCATTTTAAGCGTTCGTAGTCGTTTACTTACAATAGTTTCTGAGTATTTCATTCAGTCTAATCCTCCAATGTTTTTAATTTAAAATATGCTTGGATACATACTTTTAGAAGAGGGTGAAATTTGCTGAGTTTTCAATAAAAAAGAAAACATCCAGAGTTGGATGCTTTCTTTTTTGTATTTTTTGCTATCTGTTAGTTACTTGTTTCATAAGTGGTCTAATTTCTTTAACCGGTGGTTTTTTATCGTATACATCAACGTAAGAAAAATAATAATTTAAGTTTCTGAGAATTCCTTTTCCTATTTTAGCACTTAAGAAAGGAAAGACTTGTCCAGTATAATCATCAAGAGATTTACAGTAGTATTTTTCATCTAAATATATACTGTATTTACATGTTAGTTCTACTAGTGAGTTTCCTTCATCATTAATTACTTCCTTAGAATCAATAATGTCTATTAATGCGAATTTTTCATTTAGATAAACTTTCTTCTTTTTCTCATATTTATTTGTGAGTATAAATACGAGACCAATGGCGTTAATCAAACTGTTTCCTCCTATAAAAAACGGATATTAATAAAATATATCGATATACGTTAAATGTAAAGAGGACAGGTGAAATATCATTGATAGAAAGTTCAATAAGCCGATTTGGTTTTCAAATCGGCTTATTGTTATTGAAATACTTGCGGGAATTGCTTTACGATTGCGTTTGTTATCATGTCGGCCATTTCTAAAGCTTCTTTTTCAATTTTATCGTACAGTTTTACGCCTGCTTCATAATCTTTATTTAGGAATGCCAGTGCTTCTGCCTTAGTTAGTGCTAAATGTTCATAAAACATGTTTCTAAATGCTTCTTTATCAATATATGGGTTAATGCTAGTAAGAAATGCAACAATTTCATCTCCGTTAGCGTACCATTTTTTCTCTATAGCAGTAGCTGAATTTTGATCACCAGCTTTTGCTGCTTTAACAAGATCCGCTGCAATTACTAAGTGGTCTTTAATTAGTGCACTATATTTTTTTACAGCATCCTCACCATAGAATGGTTCAAGCGACAGTCCCATATGTGTTGCATTTTGAAGAAGCCGCCCAACTGTAATGTTTACGTCAGGTAAATTAAAAACAATACTTATAATAGCTAATCTCGTCCAAGCAACGTGTTGTTCCCATAAGGAACGCATATAACCTTTTAAAAAATTCTCGTTTTTACTAATTCGGTAATTACGTACAGATGTATCAAACTGTACATAAGGGTTATGATAGGGGGAGTAATACGATTGCCAATAAGGATACATAAACGGTAACACTCCTTTGAACATGTATAACTCAAAGTATGATGGGAATTTATATTTAGTTACGTGTCCTCGCTTATTTTTAAAAATTGAGTGTTTTAATTGTGATATACAGATAAAACGAATATAAAGCAAAAGATGCTCTGCAAGGGAAGTTGCAGAGCATCAAAAGGGTATTGCCGAGATGTCGGACTCGACTACGTAATATTATCATAAAATTCGCTTAAAAAAACCTGGTAAATGTGTCCAAATGAAAGTGTATCTTTAATAAAGTCAAAGGGATCTGCTTCCCGCGGCAGATCCCTTTGACTAGATAATGTCGATGAGCAAAAACTCATCTGGAGTACTTTAATAGTAACAAGTGAAATTCGTTTTGTGTATTGAGAAAAAAAGATTTACTTTATTAAATGTTAAAAACTTATATTTTACTTCTTGCTATTATCATCATTTGTTGTGAGTGGAGTATGGTTATAAAATGGAGAAAAGATTTACAATCACATCTAAAAGTGTACTGAAATATATATAAATCAAAAAAGACCTGCACAAATAAGCAGGTCAACTTAAGGGGGGTATCAAACAGAATATTTCATATGTTAACAACTGTATTGTATTAAGTCTATAAGGTTCATATTGAGAAAATTATTATGAACAATCTATTTCGCACGTGTATTAACGTTTAAAAAGTTGAGAAAGAAAATGAAAAAGCTTTCTATAAGAAAATAATGGTTGGTACTTATAGTATGATTCATATTTCCACGCTTCATTATTTGAGAATTGGGGTTGGTTCGATACGCTTTTCTGTTTGATGAAACTAATATTATGGTGCTTCATATAGTAACCTCCTGAATTCATATGTATAAGATTAGTAGTATTCAAGGAGAATTAATAAAATGTGTATTTATTTAGAAATTCGTTATAGTTGTTAATCCATCTCTAAAACGTAAAGAAGCATAAAATAATGAAAAAGCAGGACATTAGTCGTGTATTCAGAACTTTCATGACGCATAAGAGATGATATAATAGGAGTAGATGAAAGATAAAGAAAAGCAGGTGACTCTTTTTTGTTTACAAAAGCACAAGAACTTTTAGCGTCTTATTTCGGTTATTCGTCATTCCGAAGAGGACAAGATGAAACAATTAAAAATGTATTAGATGGGAAAGATACAGTTTGTATTATGCCTACAGGTGGTGGTAAGTCAATTTGTTATCAAATTCCCGCATTAGTATTTGAAGGAACAACGTTAGTTATATCGCCTTTAATATCGCTTATGAAAGACCAAGTAGATACATTAGTACAAAATGGTATTTCAGCTACATATATTAATAGTTCTATTTCAATTACAGAAGCGAATCAACGAATTCAATTAGCGAAACAGGGCCATTATAAGTTACTTTATGTAGCGCCAGAGCGACTTGATTCAATGGAGTTTGTTGACCAACTGATCGATATGAAAATTCCGATGATTGCCATTGATGAGGCGCACTGTATTTCGCAGTGGGGACATGATTTCCGTCCGAGCTATTTACATATACACCGTATATTAGATTACCTTCCAGAAAAGCCGCTCGTATTAGCATTAACTGCTACGGCAACACCACAAGTTCGTGATGATATTTGCAACACGCTTGGAATTAATCAAGAAAACACGATTATGACAACGTTTGAGCGCGAGAACTTATCATTTTCTGTTATTAAGGGACAAGATCGTAATGCATATTTAGCGGATTATATTCGTCAAAATCAAAAGGAATCTGGGATTATATATGCAGCTACTAGAAAAGTAGTTGATCAGTTGTATGAGGATTTAATGAAAGCGGGAGTTTCTGTATCAAAATATCATGCCGGTATGAGTGATAACGATCGAAATGAGCAACAAGAACTCTTTTTACGTGATGAAGTGAGTGTAATGGTAGCCACATCTGCGTTTGGGATGGGTATTGATAAATCGAATATTCGTTACGTTATCCATTATCAACTTCCAAAAAATATGGAAAGTTATTATCAAGAAGCAGGACGTGCTGGCCGTGACGGATTAGATAGTGCATGTATATTGCTTTATTCTTCTCAAGATGTACAAGTACAACGCTTTTTAATTGATCAATCGACAGGAGAGTCTCGTTTTTCAAATGAACTTGAAAAACTGCAAAATATGACTGACTACTGTCATACAGAACAGTGTTTACAATCATTTATTTTGCAATACTTTGGAGAAGAACCAAAAGAAGATTGTGGCCGCTGCGGTAATTGTACAGACGACCGAGAAAGTATCGATGTGACGAGAGAATCGCAAATGGTTTTATCTTGTATGATTAGGACGAACCAACGATTTGGTAAACAAATGATTGCACAAGTACTAACTGGATCTAAAAATAAGAAAGTCATTGAATTTAATTTTCATACTTTGCCAACTTACGGACTTTTATCAAATCGTAGTGTAAAAGAAGTGAGTGAATTTATTGAGTTTTTAATTTCAGACGAGCTAATTGCAGTTGAACATGGTACTTACCCGACACTAAAAGTAACGGAAAAAGGGAAAGAAGTGTTACTTGGTAAAGAGAATGTTTTACGTAAAGAACGAGTAGAGACAAGACAAATCGTTCAAGATCATCCTTTATTTGAAGTACTTCGCGAAGTACGTAAAGAAATTGCGCAAGGAGAAGGGGTACCTCCATTCGTTATTTTCTCTGACCAAACGTTGAAAGATATGTGCGCAAAAATGCCGCAAAGCGACTCTGAACTTTTAACTGTGAAAGGGATTGGTGAACACAAACTTGTGAAGTATGGTTCGCACTTCTTACAAGCAGTTCAGCACTTTATTGAGGAAAACCCAAACTATGCTGAAACTATTAAAACAGAAGTGGTGACAGAGCGGAAAAAATCAGGGAAAGCTTCAGCAAATTCACATTTGGAAACGTATGAAATGTATAAACAAGGTATTAATCTAGATGAAATTGCGAAAGAACGTGGATTATCAAGACAAACGATTGAAAATCATTTAATTCGTTGTTTTGAAGATGGAATGGAAGTAGACTGGAACAGTTTTGTTCCTGCAGAATACGAACAACTGATTGAAACTGCTGTGCAAAATGCTGATGGTGGTCTGAAATCGATTAAGGAACAACTTCCGAATGAAGTGAGTTACTTTATGATTCGTGCTTATTTACAAATTAGAAAGTAGTGACATGTAAAGGGGATAGGGATTTATGCATCACGTTTTTGTGTATGGCACGCTAAGAAAAGAGCAAACGAATGCTCATTATATGCAAGGTGCAATATGCATTGCAGACGAAGCATGGACGTATGGCGAATTATTTGATACAAACGAAGGGTTTTTAGCAGTTGAATGATTTTATAGACAGGTATAAACATTCATTGTCATATGTGATAAAGTATGAGTGTGGAAAAATTATTAAATTTAAAAACCGTAACTGAATTATTAGATGTTTCCATTAAAACATTACAACGATGGGATGCACAAGGGAAAATAAAAGTCGTTCGCACTCCTAGTGGTAGAAGACGTATTCCTGAAAGCAAAGTGCATCGCATATTAGGTGTAGAAAATATAAAAACAAATAAAAAATTAGCTATTTATGGTCGTGTTTCTTCAAACGAACAAAAACAAAAAGGAGATTTGGAACGTCAAATCTCCTTTTTGTTCAAGAAAAAATGGAAAAATTACATTTTTCTTCTATTGTAACCTTTTCGGATGTCGGTTCAGGTTTGAACGATAAACGAAAAGGTTTGTTAAAACTAATGGATTTGGCGAAAAAAGGAGAGATAACAGATATAGCTATCCGTTATCGAGATCGATTAACACGTTTTGGCTATGGCTATTTAGAAGAATATTTTAAAAACCACAATATAACTATTCATGTATTAGATGAAAAAGAAAATACAAAAAGTATACAAGAAGAGTTAGCGGATGATTTAATTGGCATTATTACCAGTTTTTCAGGAAAATTATATGGACTACGAAGTAAAAAACATAAGGAGTTGCAAAAAACAGTAGAGGAGGAAATCATTCGTGTTCCAAACGTACAAAACAAAACTTCAGAACACGAATGTTCTGAGTAGTAAAGGTATAACAATCAACACTTATGAATACTATCAACAATTCGCAAAAGAATTTGGTCGTATCGAACGCAAACTATTTGTGGATTTATATGTGCGTGGTCACAATGAAAACCAAACAAAAGTACGCTATTGTCTTTTATACGACCTTACTTCTCGTCAATATAATAGCATTAAGAGACAATTAGACGGACGTGTCAAAGCACGTAGAGAACTACAAAAATTATATATAAAAGAAACAACAGAAAAAATCATTCATTTACAGGGTGTAATCATAAAGAAAGTGGAACAAAAAGAAAAAGCACATGAAAAATTGCTACAAATGAATGGGAAAGAAAATAATTTTACAAAAAAGGTAAGAAGTTATAGAAAACAAAAGCATACCATTCATCAAAAGAAAAGAAGATTATATCGTTTAGAACTAAAATTAAAGCGATTACAAGAAGATGAAAAAAATAAAAAAATTCGTATTTGTTTTGGTTCAAAAGAATGGTTTCATAAACAATTCCATTTAGAAGAAAACAAGTTAACCTTTAAAGAATGGAAACAAAAATGGCAAGAAAAACGTGCTGCTCAATTTACGTTTATTGGTTCGAGTGATGAAAAGAACGGCAATCAAACCTGTATGTATGACACCGACAATCATTTACGGATTCGTGTAGATAACCAAAATGAAACAACATATGGCACACATTTTACTGTTCCGAACGTTGTGTTCCCTTATGGTCAAGAACAATTAGACGCAGCAAAAATAGGTCGAGTGGGATATACAAAGGGAAAAGGAAATAAAGTAACGTACTATCGTGCCTTAACCTTTAAATTCATTCGAGAAGAAGATAATTGGTATTTGTGTGCGACTGTGGATGTTGATATGCCAGACATTCAAACCATAAAAGGGAATGGATGCATTGGAATTGATTGTAACGCAAACTTTTTATCGGTAACGGAAACAGACCGTTTCGGAAATCCAATTCATACATTCGATGTTCCATTTAAGGGATACAATGTTTCTTCGGAAGTTGCCGAACAAAGTTTAAGTGTAGCATTAAAACAAGTGGTCGAATACGCATTAGAAAAGAAAAAACCAATTGCTTATGAAGATTTAGATTTTAAAAAGAAAAAATTACAGCTTCGTGAAAGTAGTAAAAATGGAGCAAGACTATTAAGTGGTTTTTATTATAGTCGTTATAAAGAACTTTTACAGCATAAGTGTTTAAAAATAGGCGTAAAAGCAATACCTGTTAACCCTGCTTATACCAGTCAAATTGGTCATACAGTATTTATGAAACGGTATGGATTAAGTTCTCACGGAAGTGCGGCTTGTGTAATTGCAAGAAGAGGGATGGATTTGACATTTGAAAAAGTGCCGTATGCTTGTCCATTAGGGTATCCGAAAAAAATGAATCGTTCGATGGAACGAAAAAAACAATGGGCTTCGGCAACAAAACATTGGAAACAACATACGTTCCAACAAAAAATATATGTATTATCTAAATTAGGATAGTTTTAAATTAAAACAAAAAAACGGTGGTGGCAATGCCATGGATAACCTGTAAGGAAGACTCCGTGCCCATGAAATCGTCGTGACAACAAAGTGCAGTAAAAAGTCGAGCTAACAGCTCCTACTGAGTCAGGGGTGACCTCTGATCCTATGAACTGGAACTTCGAAAGGAGGGAAAGGGCAATTGTGACGTCAAATATTCGGTAGACGTGGGTGAGATTCCCTGTGGCGAATCGTACAAGGCACACCGTTTTGGCTTGTGCGTGACGAATGTATACATTTGTCTAGTTTTTTTAAAACGGTATCCAGCGATGATTTGTTCAAATAAAGATAAGGTATATGGAGAAGTTTATGAAGTAAATGATGCTGTTCTGTAAAAATTAGATGAACTGGAAGAATACACAGGTAATGCAGAGAGTGATTTATATGACCGAATCACCGAAACAATATACTTTGGTGATAGAGAAATACGTGCATTTGTGTATGTTGCTCAAGACAAAGAGATGCTGAAGAAAGTTATCATTTCTGGTGATTGGGTAGAATATCAAAAAGGACAATAAGAGCAGCCGTAGAGCAGATAGTGGGATTTTCCGTTATCTGCTTTTTGTTTTACCACTTCCAAAATTCTTATTATTTCGATAAATTGTAAATATAGGAAAAAAATATGTTTTTTCATAGGTGTCAGAAAATTAGTCGGTCACCTACAGCGGGAAAACTTATTACAGGAGGAGAATAATGAACGAATTAGATGTGAGGGAGTTTTATCAAAAACAATTTGAACTGTCGAATTACGATATAAATACAGAAAGCTGGTTAGAGCAGCTCGCTAAAGAAGTTAAAGAGCAAATTGGACATCCATTTCAGTCGATGTTAGAACTGGGAGCAGGAAATGGCGGTTTTGCAAGGGCGATGTCTAAGTTACGTGTAAAGATGACTACTGTTGAGCTTGTACGAGAGTTAGTTATGTTTGCAAAAGAGCATTCTACTAATGATATTGCTATTCATTGCGCTGATTTTTATAAAATTAATTTTGAAGAAAAGTTTGATGTTGTTAGTTATTTAGATGGGTTTGGTGTAGGAACAGATGATGAACAATTGATTTTATTGAAACGGATTAAAAATTGGATGAAGGATGATGGATGTGCACTTATTGATATTTATCAACCATTGTATTGGAAAAAGGTAAGTGGACAAGAAATGCTCTTAAGTTCAGCTATGCGAAAATATGAATATGATAGCATAAATGAAAGAATGTTAGATCATTGGTGGCATCCTAATAATCCAAATGATATAGTTACACAGTCTTTACGTTGTTATACGGTAGATGAGATTAGTAATCTATGTGCTGAAGCTAGTCTAAGTATAGTTGGGATTTTCCCAGGAGGAGCGTATGACTTTGAAGAGGGAAAATATAAAGAGCAAGCGTCGTTAAATGAATGTTTATCATATCGAATAAAAGTAAAAAAGAGTAAGGATTAAATGAAGTGACCCCTAAAAGTTAGACACGGTTATTTCATTAGGCAGCTTGATCCAAATGAGTCCGGTATTGTACCGGGC